>CAVOEZ010000495.1:0-4130 GCA_963694355.1 Latescibacteria bacterium UBA2968
TGGATCAACCCGCGTTTCAGACACAAACCGTTTCGCCTTCAAATCCATCACGTTTCGCACCAACCTCCCAACAGCACCTCGTGGCGCGATATGCAATCTGGGTTCATGGGCAAACCAGTGGCTGCCAGCCGAATCTTTGACGCAGACAACCAGAGAATCCCCATAGACAAGGATGATACTATCCACACCTGCCGGCTCGAAATTAAACACTGACTTCACCCTTGCATCGGCGACAAGTTTCCGTACATCACGAACAAGTATCGAATCAACAGAAAAGTTCGCATTACCGAAATTTGCGAAAAAGGATGGCCTTTGATCTCCGGCGGTTCTGTTTCCAATACGAAGCTCCTTTTGCGATCCAACCTCATTATCGAGGATTGAAATGACCATTCCAGGAGGGTTCAGCCCCAACTCGAACGCGTCGGCCTCATCGATGAATCTGTTCAATCGAGCCGTATGGAGTCTGTTTACCAATCTATCCAGGACGGCTCCATCTGCCCGCTCTTCCACCGGCTCTTGTATGCTCCAAAAATTGCCTGCCTTTATTGCCAAAAACCGCTTGCCGTGATCCAAAACCTCGAGTCTCTCTACCCGGTCCTTCTCGAACGGGATTGCTTTCTTGTTTCTGTAACTGATCAACCCTTTTTCAATGCTCCCTCTTATTCTTGACTCTACCTTCACGATACCTTGGCCTCCTGAAGGTCTCAGGTACGTATATCTTCCTGTCGGACTTCGATCCCCCCAATGAAGGGTGTCGGTGGTTCCGTTCCTGTATACAAGAAAAATAGAGATCTCGGGAGAATCCAGCCCGAACTCAGCGATATCCGTCGTGCCGTTTCGCAACTCCGATTCGTCAGCAACTTGACCTTGACCATCCATGTATTTCATGGACCGAATCAGGGCACCCACTTCTCCGCCATCCGCATCGGCGGAAATCGGCTCCTCTATTCGCCACTTAGTTCGGGGCCTCGTGAACACCATAGTCGTATCGTGCCGTTGCACAACGATCCTGGTCAAACCGGCTTCGTCCACGAGCAGGACCCGCTTCGCCTCAGAAGCAGTCAGTGCGCGTTCAACTTTGGTTTCTTCAAAGAAATAAAGATATCCCAGCAGAGCCAGAAGCAGCGCCGCCAGGATTGCTGTTGACCTGAAACCCATTTTAATAGCCTCCTTGAGTCGCTACCTCCGACGCCTCCAGACCAAAAAACCTGCAATCACCGGAAAGGCTGGAAGCACTACGACTGAGAGCCACATCACCCACCGTGCATCAGCTCTGGTTAAATGGATCCTGCTTTCTCCACGCTCCTTGGGCCTGATAGCAATCAGATCGCCCTCATCCAGCAGCCAGGAAGCCGAATTCAGAAACATATCGCCGTTGCCCTGAGAACCAAAATACTGATTGGTGGCAAAATCTGAATCTCCGAACACACAGATCTGGGTCTTGGTTCGCACCTCAGCTCTGCGAATCGCCTTCCTGGGAAGTGATTTTACCGCAACGGCAAGCGAAGCTGGGCCCCGGATATCGGTTGCAGGATCAAACTTCGGTTTCTGATTTGAAAACGTGGTCTCACGCCAACTGGAATAGGATGTCTTGACAAGCTCGTAGACTTCCATACTTGTTGTCTCTTGAAGACGTGTTATGGATCGGGCGTATCTATAAAATGTCATCAACCCACGGTGTTTTTCAGTAACTGGATGACTTGCATACTCTGCGGCGATGGGCACAGAATAATCCAGACCGAACAGACGAGTCCCAATACCGCTTTCATCGACAACAAAATCGTCATTGATGCTCACAAACCAATCCTCGAGGACCAATTCCAATCCGGTTTCGACCTCTGGATCAATGAGAAGGAATAGAGCGCCTCCAGCTTCGAGGTAGCTCCTGATCGAATCTATTTCGGTTTCGAAGAATCGCGTGCGTGGTCCAGCGATGATGAGGAGGTCACAGTCCAATGGAATGCGCCCGGTGTGTGCGAATAGAAGCGTGTCTCGCACAACCATGTTTTGTGCCACCAGAGCCTCCTTCGCCTTCGAATAACCTCCACGCGCCAGACTGGTCATCGGCGATTCACCGTGACCAGTGAGAAAATAGACAACCTTCTGCCGCCCCGTCAGCACTTTGGAAATCGCATTGGTCAGACCGACCTCTTCAGCGCCACGAATGCGCTCTGATTTATCTCCGGATTCAACGATAATTGTACCATGTTCTTTTACCTTGTACCGCCTCGCCTCCGCGGGTTCACTGTCCGGGTCCACGAACCTGAAGGAAAACCGGTTTGAATGATGTGCATAATCACGGAGCATTTTTCCCAGCGCTTTGCGTTCTTCAATGGCGAAAAAAGCCACTACCTTGACGTCAGTTTCCAGCGCACTCAGAATCGTGATGGTCTGGTCGGATAGACTGTAGATCCTGTTTTCGGTCGTATCAAAACGGTAATTATATCTGTTGGCCAGGAAATTAATCACGACAAGAATGGAAAGCACCAAGACCACACTGGCCACGGCCCCGGACCCGTATCGGAACATCCGGCTTTTAAGAAAGTGAACCATTCTTACTGCCTCCAACGTCGGGATTCAATCACCGTGTATGTGAGAAAAAGAAAGAAGAAGATCGCCGTGATATAAAAGACAATATCACTTGTGTCGATGACGCCCTGGGTCATATCCTGCATATGATCAGCAATTGAAAGATATCTCAATATTTCGGAAAACGTCCGTGTAACAAACCTTGCCGACCAATCGATCATCCAGAGCATCAAGAGCATGAAAAAAGATATGACCGCAGCCACGATCTGGTTGTCGGTCAATGAGGAGGCGAGAATGCCGACGCTGATGAATGTGGCCCCCATCAGCAGAACAACAAGCGATGCTGTGAAAACCGGCCCCCAGTTGACGTCCGCATAAAACGAAAGAAACCCCAACAGGGAGAAGACCAGCAATTCAATTAGCATATAAAGCGTCAGACACGCCGCGAACTTACCCAGCAGTGTCTGCCAAGTAGAAATCGGGGATGTCATCAACAGTTCAATAGTGCCAGTTTTCTTTTCTTCTGCATAGAGTCTCATCGTCATCATAGGTGTCACAATTAGCCAGATAAAAAATTGAACACCGAAAAAATTTGTGACCACCCATGAATTAACATTCGGGACCGGAATTCCCGCTTCTCGGTGTTGAAATGAATATGCTCGACTGTAGTCATTGAAGGACAGCACGTAATTTTGGAAAAAATATCCCATCAGCGCCAGAAATCCAGCGCCTACAACATAGGCGATAGGCGAGCCGAAGTAGGAGCGCATCTCCTTCCCAAAAATGGCAAATACATTCCTCATCTTAGTCGCCAGTCTCCTCTGTTGTGGTTAATTGATGGAAAATGTCTTCAAGGCTCGCCGCCATGCCCCTGAGTTCGAGTAAATCGAGACCAGCCCCTACCAGCCTTTTGGACAATTCCGCGCGGATGTCCGCGTCGGCCGGGGCAGCTAAATCCATAACAGCGATGCCTTCAGGGTTCTCACCTTTGACCACGGAAACGCTTACAACGCCTGGCACGCCCTGAGCAATCCTCTCGGCAGCGGCAACATCCCCCGCCACCTCCACACGCAATTTCTGTTGTCCCGCCACTTCGTCCATCAAATTCTTCGGAGAGTCGACGGCTGCGATCTGACCTTTGTTGATAATCACCACCCTGTCACAGGTCATCTCGACTTCGGGAAGAATATGTGTGCTCAGAATAACTGTGTGCTCTCGGGCCAACCCTTTGACAAGGTGTCTTACATCCCGAATTTGGTTTGGATCGAGACCAATAGTTGGCTCATCCAGAATAATTACATCGGGATTGTGTACGATTGCCTGCGCAATTCCCACGCGCTGCTGATAACCTTTGGAAAGCTGACCGATGAGCTGTCCCGCCCGGTCCTGTATCCCGCAACGCTCCATAACTTGATCGATGCGTTCCCGGCGCACGCCATTCGGGACACCTTTAATTTTGGACACAAAGGTGAGATAGGACCGGACATACATATCCCGATAGACAGGTGGATGTTCAGGCAGATATCCGATTCTGCGCTTCACTTCCAACGGACTGTCAAAGATGTCGAAACCGGCGATTCTGGCGGTCCCCTGGGTGGCAG
>CAVOEZ010000496.1:0-4128 GCA_963694355.1 Latescibacteria bacterium UBA2968
CTCCAAAACTTTGCGCGACTTTGATGTGTTGACCTGAAAGGATGAATTCTAATGCTGGCCAAACGTATCATCCCTTGCCTCGATGTGAAAAATGGCCGCAACGTGAGAGGGGTCAAGTTCTCTGCAGACAAGGATGCGGGGGATCCAATAGAACTCGCCAGGCGATACGATCAGGAAGGCGCGGATGAGCTGGTGTTCTACGATATTACCGCATCGGCGGAAAAGCGGGATATCGTAGCAGATCTTGTGCGGCGTGTTTCCGAAGAAGTGTTCATCCCATTTACCGTGGGCGGCGGGGTACGCACGTTTGAGGATATTCGTACGATCATCGAAGGGGGGGCTGAGAAGGCCTCGATCAATTCGGCCGCGCTTCACACTCCGGAGATCATTACCCGGGGCGCCGAAAGTTTTGGATCACAGGCGATTGTTGGTTCAGTGGATGCCATCCGAAGGAAAGGGGAGGACGCGGATTCAGGTTGGTGGGAGGTAGTCATAGATGGTGGCAGGACACCTACCGGTAAAGACGCGATCGCCTGGGCTAGAGAACTGGTGGAACGGGGAGCGGGTGAACTCGTTCTCAACAGCATCGATGCCGATGGTACGAAGGATGGCTACGATATTGCTCTGACACGCACCGTAGCCCAGCAGGTGGATGTTCCAATTGTGGCCTCCGGCGGATCAGGAGGACCGGAACATATGCTCGTGGTGCTTACCGAGGGTATGGCCAGCGCCGCTCTGGCGGCATCTATTTTTCACTATGAACAATACAGCATTCCTGAGGTAAAGGCCTTTCTCAGTGAGCGGGGCGTTTGCGTCAGGCCGAGAGTAAGCGTCGATCTTTGAACTGTGCTGCCTTTGCGGGGAAAATACTGGTATGGGGAATTCGGAAGAGGTTCGGACAGATCGGGAAAAACTGTTCAAAGATGTGCAACGTGCAGTTGTGAAATTGGGCACACGGGTGGTCACTGTTCGTGACAATGCCCTGAATCTTCCTTTGATCGACAGGCTCGCGGCGGATGTTACGGAGGCGTTGGGCAATGGGCGGTTTGTGGCAATTGTATCTTCCGGCGCCGTGGGGGCAGGAATGGGGAGACTGGGCCTGAAGTACAGGCCCAGACGTGTTGAGGAGTTGCAGGCAGTGGCCGCGGTAGGGCAGGGGCTGTTGATGAATGCATACAAGCTGGCGTTCAAGAAACACGACATTCCGGTGGGACAGGTCCTGTTGACCTCGGATGATCTGGATAATCGTAAGCGGTATGTGTATGCACGCAATACCCTGGATGTTTTATTCAGATTTGGTGCCGTGCCCATTATAAACGAAAACGACAGTGTCGCGGTAGAAGAAATACAATTGTCTGTGGGTGACAATGATCGTCTCTCTGCCATGGTTTCGCATCTTGTGGATGCAGATCTGTTGATCACGATGACCGATGTGGATGGATTGTTCTCAGACGATCCCTCGCGGAACAAAGAAGCGGTCCTGATTCCAGAAGTGGGGGAATTGACAACAGACATGGTAGCAGGTGCCGGCAAAGCAGGCAGCGAAATTAGTCAGGGCGGGATGGCCACAAAGCTTCAGGCGGCCGAAAGCGTGACCCGGGGTGGCCGGATGATGGTGATCGTCAATGGTCACAAACACCGGCTGAAAGACGTTCTCGACGGCCAGCAAGTGGGTACTGTTTTCCTTGCGAATCATTGCAAACTGACAGACCGCAAGCTTTGGATCGCCAACTCCCGCTGTCAGGGCTCGGTTGTGGTGGATTCAGGTGCTGTCGAAGCCATCGAGATACGAGGTAAAAGCCTGTTGCCATCCGGCATTGTAGAGGTGTTCGGCGAATTCGAAGCTGGGGAGTTGGTGTCCGTTGAGGATGGAGATCGGAAGCAGGTGGCCCGTGGGATCGTCAGGTATACATCGAACGAGATCCGGAAAATTCTTGGCAAGAAGACCTTCGAGATTGCCGAAATCCTGGATGGGGATGGAGGTAGTGAAGTAGTCCATCGTGACGATCTCCTGGTATCAAAATCGACATGATTCGATTACCCTTGGAAAATATGACCTTATGAAGTTCTACCGTGGAAATCCTCAGATCCTCCTGAAGACTCGAAGAAGGCTGAAGTGGGTAATCTGGTCCATGCCAGTGGTGTTATTCGCCTATCTGTTTGTGGCCGGTGAAGGCGGATATTATCAACTCCGGCATCGGGACCGCCAGATTCGGGCATTCAGAGCAGAGATCCAGTCTACACTTGCAGAGAATGAACGACTCCGTCGTGATGTACGATTACTTAAGGAAGACTTGCCTACCATCGAGCGGATCGCTCGGGAACAGTATGGCATGGTCAAACCAAATGAAACGGTTTACATGGTGTATCCAAGCCGTCCCCAAACACCAGCAGAGGTGACCCAGTGATCTGCCGAACCGAGGGACTGGTGCTAAAGGGTTATAGAATGAGCGAGAGCAGTAGAGTCGTTGTGCTGTTCACGCGGGATCAAGGCAAGCTCCGCCTGGCCGCGCGTGGGGCGCGAAGACCGAAGAGTAAATTCGGCGCCAGTCTGGAGGCGATCACCTGGGGATCGTATGTTTATTACACACAAGAGAACCGGGACTTGCAGACACTCTCGGAAGGGGATATCATCACTCCGTTTGGTGGATTGAAGAAAGATTACCGAAAAATAGTATTTGCCAGTGCTGTGTGCGATCTCCTGGATCATTTGACCGCCGACAATGACGAGAACGCATTGCTGTGCAGTGTTACACTGGATTCTCTAAGGTGGATGGAGTCAATTCAGTCCGCGGCAATCGAACTTCCGCTCTGGTATTTTCAACTGAAGGCGGCTTCCGCGCTTGGCTATCGTCCACACCTGAGTGGGTGCGTACAGTGTGGTCAGCGACTTTCCGGAAACGAAGTGCGATTCAGCCCCGAGCACGGAGGTACGGTTTGTGGCTCCTGTGGATATGGTGGCATGGTTGTCAAGATGAACACGGTTCTCTATCTCGAGAGCCTTCAAGTTAACACACCGGATCGAATCGACGTGGAAGGCTTCTTGCGAGCAGATCGGGCCGAGGGTCAGCGCATACTGAAGCGCTTTCTGGATTATCATATTGATAGCCGAAAACAGGTCAAGGCACTCGATTTTCTGGACCGGATGCTTGCCGCCGAAGGAACGCCAGAACCCTATCAAGGCTCTGAGCAAGGAGTAGGCACGTGAACCTGTTCAAGTTCGGAAAAGACGATCCCCTGATTACGGTGCTGCGTGAAGTCCCGTTCTTTCAGGAGCTGTCGCGCGGTGAGATGCGTGAGATCGCAGAAGTCATACAGAGGCAATCCTTTGAGCCTGGTGAAGAGGTCTTCACCCAGGGCCATGCAGGTCTGGGGATGTTTGTTGTCCTGTCTGGAAAGGTTGAAATCGTTCAGGTGGACGATGATGGGAATGAAGTGGTCTTGAGCGAGGCGGAGTCGGGATCCTTTTTCGGTGAAATGGCGCTTTTGGATGATGCTGACAGGTCAGCAGGCGCGCGTGCTGCAGAACCAACGGAATTGGCAGCATTCTATCGATCCGATCTGCTTGCGCTTGCAGAAAACAGGTCCCAACTAGGTGTAAAGATTGTGATGTATCTTTCGCAGATCGTAGCTGAGCGCCTGCGACGTACAAACAGGTCTCTGAAGGATGTTCGAGACGAGCTGGAGGCAGCAAAGGACACATCGGACACGGTGCACGGAGCGTAGTCATGGATTCTTCAAAGCCAGCTATGGGCGTCCCACAAATTCTCAGATTGATTCTGGTCCTGATACTACTGGCACTGGCCGGTTGGCTGGTCTATTTGATCAGGCAGACTTTGCTGCCCTTCGGAATCGCATTCGTCCTGTCCTATATACTCATGCCTATCGTGGATCGCCTTGAGTCCAGGGGGATGAACAGGGTATTCGGAGTGGTTGTGATCTATGCGGTCATTATCGCCGGTATCGTTCTGGCTTCCAGAACATTTGTACCCATAATGGTTGGTGGTGTCAGCAATATGAAGGTGAGAATTCTTGGCGAAAAGGCGATCTGGCCTTGTGTTGTGAAGAATTTGGCCACGGAGAATGTCCAGATTTCAAGAGTGGAATCCACACATCCAGATTTCGATG
>CAVOEZ010000497.1:0-4126 GCA_963694355.1 Latescibacteria bacterium UBA2968
AGGATGCCATCCCGGACATCAAGATCGTGGCAGTAGAGCCAGCTGCCTCCGCAGTCCTCAGCGGAAAGTCCCCTGGACCGCATGCCATTGAAGGGATCGGGTCCGGATTCATTCCTGCGATACTCAACCAGGCGATTATAGACGAGGTGATCACTGTTGAAGACAGAGACGCCTTCGAAATGACAGGAGAGCTTGCGGCGAAAGAATCACTCCTTGTTGGCATTTCTTCCGGGGCAGCCCTTGTCGCTGCTCGAAAGGTCGCAGAGAAACTTTCTCCGGATCAGTTTGTGCTCACCATCCTTTGTGACACCGGCACACGCTATTTCAGTGTTGAAGAATATTTCCGTCAGGACAGGGACCATCAGACGGGTGTTTTGTTGTAGGAGATCTGAACCAATTGAACCTGAGCCCCAAAGAACGCGCCTTTGAGAATAAGTTTCGCAAGAACCTGACCTCATGGCGCTCGAACACGCCATGGCCGGGAATCGTTTTCTGCGCTTTGCTTACGATTTCTGCGTTCTACATTCACCGCCTTCCTTACCACCCGTTCAGCGCCGTCCTCCTCGCGCTTCTTCTCGGAATGTTGGTACGCAATCTGTTTCCTGCCACAGCTCACCTCAAACCAGGTGTCGATGTGGTAATCAAACGCCTGTTACCCATGGGAATCATCCTCCTTGGCGCTGGCCTGGACTTTTACGATCTGCTTCTTCTGGGTCTTCATGTTTTGTTCGGGGTGATTATACTCATCGGTGTCATCGTTATCGCCACCCGTTACATCGCCCGATATTTCAATGTGGGTGACAAACTTGCAATGCTTATAGGGCTTGGCACGGCGATCTGCGGCAGTTCTGCGATTATCGCAGCCGCACCGGTGATTGAATCCGATGAGCGAGACATCGCCATCTCGATCGCTACGGTCAATCTCCTGGGAGTCGTGTCGATGCTTGCGTTCCCTGTAATCGGAACAATGCTGCTGCTCTCGCCCGAGGTATACGGCGTCTGGTGCGGGCTCTCCATACACGCCACACCTCAGGTAATTGCAGCGGGATTCACACATCACCTGGACGGGCAGCGGGCCGGAGAGGTGGCAACCATTGTGAAACTGACCCGAATTTCTCTGCTTGGACCGGCCGTCTTCTGTGCAGGCCTTGCATATGCCAGCAAACGCAGAAAAGAAGCTGTATACATCGGACACGAAGTGAATTACCGAAAACTCCTTCCATCCTTTGTCATATTCTTTCTGGCAATGGCTTCGCTGAGAACCATCGGCTTTCTTCCCGAAATCACATTCCACATGTCAGAGCGGTTCGTATTCGGTCAAGGGGACCACACCCTCAACCTCGCCGATTTTCTTGGAAATTCCGGGAAATGGATTATAACCGGTGCGATGGCTGGTGTGGGTCTAATCACTGAATTCCGAGGAATGAAAACCGGAGGCATCTCGCCACTGTTACTTGGATTTGTAGCGACCGTCCTGATCAGTATCCTGGGTCTGGTGTACGCTGTACTTTGATTGTGTCGTCAACCATAACGCGGATCAAATACGAAAGTAGCAGACGATGAACATATTGATCACCGGGGCCTCCGGAACAATCGGTCAGAAACTCGTCTCGGAGTTGGAAGACAAACACGAGCTGACACTACTTAGCCGGCGGGAAATCCCAGAGGACCCCCGGTGGCGGCAGGTCGACCTGAGGGACATCCACCAGGTAAAACGCGCTGCCGATGGTATAGATACTGTGATTCATCTCGCCATTGCGACCGGGCAGGAAGGAGATTTCGAGGGCGACACATTCAATGAATTGCGGCTTGACACCAATGTCAAAGGCACCTACAACATCTTTGAGGCCGCCCGGAATAGCGGCGTCAAGCGCGTAATATACACGAGCAGTTTGACCGTAGTATGGGGTTACCCCGCTCCAGAATGGATATCCGGTGATGCCCCCGCGCGTCCGGTTGGCACTTATGCGCTTACCAAATACCTTGGGGAGCAGATCGCCAGACACTACGCTACCAATCACGGTATCGAGGTGATCTGCATGCGGATACCAAAGCCGATCGATCTCGACGATCCGACATCCAGGGACACACCGATCCTTCCGCAGTGGATCGCATTTCCGGACCTGATCCCGGCGTATGAACTTGCCCTGACCGCGCCACTGGACGGATTCGACATCGTGACCCTTGCGGGGGAGAGCACCAAACGCCGGTGGGACATCTCGCGAGCCGAGCGCATCCTGGGATATAGGCCCCAACACCGACTTGAAGACATGGGATATACACTGCGTGAGGAACCAGGTGACTACAGTCAAGCCAACATCGTAAAGCCGGAGTGAATTCGTACCTGGCGTCATGCAAACAGAAACCGGCGGTCAGATCGCTCTGGCCGCCGGTTTACCATTTTCTACACTGCTGTATAGGGAGCACTCACTCACCCGAACGAATCACAATCGGTCCATCTCTATTTTCACCATAGCAATAAATCCTGACCGCTTCGCTGGAAGCCGGCCACAGGGAATCGCCGTAGCTCCACATCATCCTGAAATCGCCAGACTGGCTGCCGTGATTGTACACAATCTTCACATTATTATGTGAGTACTTGGAGTGTTCTGTCAATGATTCCAAATGGCTCCAATTTGTCCCTCCGTCCACCGATTGCCAGACCTCGATCTCACCCCCATCCTCTACCGGTTGAGACGCCCGAACAGGCCCATACATTCTGAGATCCCTATCGTCCAGGACAGCCAGTGCGCCGTCATCGTACATGTGATCGCTGGTACACACATCCGAGAAACTCCAGGCCTTATCCCGCAACCTTGCAAATTTCCACTCGCTGTGAAAGTTCGACACGTCACCATCGATAAACAACACCAGGGGATCCCCTTCCTGGCTCAACTGAATATCTTTCAGCCAGACCCCGCGTTCACCACAATCGTAGATCTTTTCCGCATTGTCCTCTGAAATCGGCAACTCATAGGGCGTTCCGTCACTCTGTTTCCAGGTCTTTCCACCGTCCTCGGTGCAGGCATAATAGATATTGTATCGCCTTGCCCACAGGTGTTTGCCCCGGATCTCTTCCTCAGTTCCGCCACCCAGTCTGGACCAGACGAAATGCAATTTCCTCGGATAATCTCCGGTTTCAGCAATGGTAATGCCATAAATCGCACAGCCATCGAATGCAGCAATATCGATCGGATCCGCCCAGGTCTGGCCACCGTCCCCAGATCTTCTGAACCGCCAGCCTGGCTGCTGCCTGTACGAAACGAACAACTCGCCGGGCAGCAATTGGAACGGCTGAGGATACGACGTCCCGGGGTCCACAATATCGGCACGCGCGTCCCAAGCGGCCCCGATATCCAGAGGTGACCCCGATCTAAGGACGTGTGTCGGGTGACCATGGGCCCCATAGAAAACGTAGATAAACCCATCTTCGTCAATAAGGAGTGTCGGATTCCTGTGGGCATCCATATCGGGGTTTGATCCCAGCACGATCGGCCTCGAAAAGCTCTTCGCCGAGTGATCATACTTCCCGATTGCGGGGGCATTCTCCTCGTTCCCGTAAACAAAAAAAGTCGAATTCGCCTCAGCCGAGTACACGGCCATGGGTCGATGCCATGCAGAATATGTGGCCATTGGGCCCGAATAAACATAGGTCTTGCCTGGCAGCACATTGGCTGTTCCACAGAAATACCACACACCCTGGTAATCACTTTCTTCGAAGTCATCGGTACTCATGTCGCCTCCAGACTGCCCAATGCATCACTGAAATTCTACACGGACTGCAGGCACAAATTACCTGCTCAGCTCAAGCGTGTCAATCAGTCACCACGGGGTGCCCCGGCATTGTTACAGCTTGCCGCGGCTTACCTGATCTTCGTAACTTCAAAGGTCTTCAGAAACACAACGAAAAGCCGTGTTCACCCGAACTCCAAGGAATGATCATATGGAATCTCATCGGTTATCAACAGGCAAAGCTATGCCCTCAGTCGGTCTGGGTACCTGGCCGCTTAAAGGGGACGCATGCAAACAGGTCTTGAAAGATGCGCTTGAAATCGGTTATACCCACATCGACACCGCGTGGATGTATCAGAACCACAAAGAAATAGGTGAATATCTGCAAGCATCA
>CAVOEZ010000498.1:0-4117 GCA_963694355.1 Latescibacteria bacterium UBA2968
ATTCAGCTGTGGTTACATACCTGGACGCGGGTCTGGCGCAATCTACGACATTCATATACCGTGTGAGCGCACTGGATGCCAGCGGGAATGAGAGTTCCTTTTCCAGTTCGGTTTCGTTGACCACAGGGAGCTCGAGCGGAATCTCCTCACCAACGAATGTAGCAGCCTTGGCACTCGAAGATCCCGATCTTGGTCTGGTAGTCCGGGTGACGTGGTCTGCCCCAGGTGGAATAGTGGAATTCAGGGTTCAGCGGCAAACTGTAGGTTCGACTTCGAGTGCCTCGTTTGAAACAATTGTGGCTTCGCAGAACGCGACCGTTTTCAACGATACCAATGTTGAACGTGGCAAAACCTACATTTACCAGATTCTGTCAAAGTCAGGTTCAGCCTTGAGCGTGGCCTCCGATCCCGTTGTAGTGGCCGTGCCTTCGCAATAGAAAACCAGGTCATTCCGAAACAGCGCCGGCGCCAGGTATCGATCTGGCGTCGGTTCTTTTTTGTCGATTTTTAAACGACAACGAGCAGTTTAGTGCCAAGGACTGGGAGACAGATGATTGAATGATCGATCAATGCATGTCGGTCCAATTTAGGCATAAGGCGCTGTTTAAGCGTTGTCTGCGCCTGTATTATCAGGACATCAATGGGTTGGCACACCACCTGCTAAGATAATGGAGAGACACGAGTTGGTGAGCGCCAGAGGCGAACCCTTACGGAGGGAGCTGAAATGGAGCGGGTGATTCTAATTGATGGTGATGAGCGATTCTCGAGAGACATGGGTGTTCGGTTGGCCGGTCGCGGCTTGAAAGTTTCTCTTTTTCGAACAGCAGACGAAGGCGTGAAGGCAGTGAGAGAGGGAAATGCGAAGTATGTCTTTACGGAATTCGACCTGCCCGATGGTGACGGATTCCCACTTTTGGCGGCGGCACATAACACACGAAATCATACGCCTGTAGTGATGGTTGGAAAGTCCTTTTCGCCGGAATTGGTGTTCAATGCGATTTCACAGGGAGCTTACGACTGTCTGTCAAAACCGGTCGATGACACCACGCTTGATAATCTGCTGAAAAGACTGGAAGACGACGGCGCTGACAATAGAAACCGGGGCGCGATTCCAACTCCTGCCGAAGGGGAAAACGAGATGGTGATAGGCACGTGTCCACAAATGATTGAGGCACTGAAAATCGTTGGGGCAGTGGCAAATACAATGGCTACAGTCCTGGTCAGAGGCGAAAGTGGAACAGGAAAGGAATTGCTCGCTCGAGCGGTACATCGGGCTTCCGGTCGGCCTGGTGGATTCGTAGCGATCAATTGTGCTGCAGTGGTTGAGAGTCTGACTGAAAGCGAATTGTTCGGACACGAAAAGGGGGCTTTCACAGGCGCAACGGATCGTCGGGAAGGATGTTTCGAGCAGGCCAATGGAGGTACGCTGTTTCTGGACGAAATTGGAGATGCCTCGCCTGCTTTTCAGGCGAAACTGCTGAGGGTTCTGGACCGCGGAGAATTTCTCCGTGTAGGAGGCCAACACCCCATTTCACCAGATGTCCGGCTGGTAGCGGCAACCAATGTGGACCTCGAGGCAAAAATCGCCTCCGGGAAGTTTCGAGGGGATCTCTACTATCGCATCAATGAAGTGACTCTGAATTTGCCAGCGCTCAGAAATCGGCGGGAAGATATCCCTCTGCTTGTGCAGAAACTCCTTGGAAGCGTCAATCGGAAAAACAGTCGGCAAATTTCGGGTCTGTCAGATGAAGCTGTTGAAGAGCTGGTTACCTATCACTGGCCCGGCAATGTGAGAGAACTGCAAAACGTGCTGACACGATCTGCTCTGAACTGCCGAGGATCGGTTCTCCAGTCTTGCCATCTGCAAGGCCTCCAGACCGTGCGTGGTGATGATGTTTCCAACCACATTTGCACCCTGGCAGAGATGGAGCGGACCCACATCAAACGTGTGCTCGGTGCAGTACAGTGGAATCGGGGCAGGGCGTGCCGTCTACTTGGCATCACGCGTCCAACGCTGAGACGAAAGATGCGTCTGTTCAACATGGAAAAGAGAACGGAAGAGACCGAACCGGAGAGCGAGGAGATGATGTCGGAGGATTGGGTGTAAATTGATAAATAATAAATATTTGTATTGATCTTTAGCTTTGTCTTGAATGACACAGATAGGTGCTTTGCAGCTTGACATGTCGACTGCCCTTATGCATACTTATCGACCGTGGGCCAAGGTCCACGAAACTATGCCAGGGAGTGAAAGTAGAACCTGATCAAAGGACCGCGTGAGGAGGGAAAATGGGTTTTCTCGTAGATCTGAGGTGCACACGATGCGATGCATCATTCGACAAACGCAAACTATGGAATCTCAGCACGTGCTGCCAGGCGCCACTTTTTGCACGCTACGACCTAAAAGGCGCTGCCAGGGAACTTAAACCCGATGAGCTTGCGAACCGTATCCCCACGATGTGGCGTTATGCGGAGGTTATGCCGGTGGAGGATGAGGCCTGCCGCGTAACTCTTGGTGAAGGATTTACCCCTTTGCTGAAGGCACCGTCTCTGGGGAGGTCCATCGGGACTCCGCATTTGATGATCAAGGACGAGGGGGTCAATCCCACAGGATCATTCAAGGCAAGAGGCCTGTCTGCGGCCATCTCGAAGGTCTTCGAATTGGGTGGAAAGGCCGTTGCTATTCCTTCTGCCGGGAATGCCGGTGGCGCAACCGCTGCCTACGCCGCACGGGTGAATCTTCCTGCCCATATTTTCATGCCAAAGGACGTTCCCGAAGCCAATCGTGTAGAGTGTGAGGTTCTGGGTGCAAATCTGGAACTGGTTGACGGATTGATCTCAGATTGTGGAAGGATGGTGGCCGAACGGAAGGATGAGGCAGGCTGGTTCGACGTTTCTACGCTCAAAGAACCCTACAGGGTTGAGGGAAAAAAGACCATGGGCTATGAAATTGCGGAGCAGTTGGACTGGAACCTCCCGGACGTGATTCTGTATCCAACCGGGGGCGGAACCGGACTGATTGGCATGTGGAAGGCCTTTGATGAGATGGAACAGATGGGATGGATTGGACCGGACCGGCCTCGCATGGTCTCCGTTCAGGCTGCAGGGTGCGCGCCCATTGTTAAGGCCTTCGAGGAGGGTCGGGAGACCGCAGAAATGTGGCAGAACGCCACGACCGTGGCTTCGGGCCTGAGAGTTCCCGGTGCTGTGGGCGATTTCCTGATGTTACGTGCGATCAAGGAGAGTGGGGGCTGCGCGGTGTCTGTCACGGATGAAGAACTGATGTCCGCTGTCCCCGAAATGGCTGCAGCTACAGGCATTTTTCCAGCGCCGGAAGGGGCAGCAACGCTTGCGGCGCTCAAGAAACTGGTCTCTTCCGATCAGGTAACGGAGGATGACAGGGTGATCCTGTTCAATACCGGTACCGGACTGAAATATATCGATGTGATGCGTTAAGGAGCCAATCGTGCCGCCAGAGGATCCAGGGCGTCCATTCGCATTCGTTCTTTCACATTTCAGTGCGCAAGCCAGGGGTCGACTGCTGGCACTATTGCCTGATCCCTTGCGGGAACGGGTTACGAACGCTTTCGACGAGGTCTCGGATATCAGACCCGTTGACATGACGTTTGTTGAGCAAGTGCTCAACACAGATCTTGAGCGGCTGGAGAGGGAAATATCCGACCTGGACGAGCAGGATTTGCTGGTTGAAGTTTTGCCACTTCAGGTTTGCGACGTGTTGTCTTTCGTTCTTCTCCACGCTTCGCCCCAGCAGGCAGGTGAAGTGTTTTTGCGGCTTCCCCCAACTCTCCAGGGCGAAGTCCTTCACAGAATCTCAGTCCAGACCTGGGAAGCGCTTGGCAGACGACTGGGTAGGGGGGAGCTTGAATTCCTGGATGGATTCAGGAAATCGTGGGATACGGAAGGTCAACCCGCCTCGCCTGAGTTCTCGGCAGCGATGCTGGGGCATATACCCTCACCTGCCGCGAAGAGAAGACTGCTCACGGAACTCGATCGCCTTGATCCTGAAGCCACTGCGAGGATACAGGAGATTCTCTTCACGTTTGAAGATCTGGTTCGTTTGCCGGACAGGGAGTTCCAGGAAGTTCTGTTTGGCATG
>CAVOEZ010000499.1:0-4114 GCA_963694355.1 Latescibacteria bacterium UBA2968
CTCATCGGCGTGGATCGACAATTCGACGGCAAGGGTTTGGGCAGTGCCTTGTTGCAGCTCATTCATGAACGCGCTGATGAAGAAGGACAGCCGTCATGGACTTGGACAGTCGGGGTACAGAACCTGCCATTTTACCAGTGCAACGGCTACCGGATCGTAACTGAAGGAGTAGAACCAACAAGCAACATCCGGTTTTGGACTTTTAGGCGCGACCCATTGAAGTGAAACAGAAAGACTAGAAAACTCAAGCCAGTGATGTCCACTCCGTTTTAGCTTTCCTGATGACAAAAACAACACGGATGCTTAGCGGACTGGTCCTGGCTCCAGTCGCATTGCTCCATCCGACCTAACTTGGCTTCACCAATTTCGCGCTCGGCTGAATCGTTAGAGAAAATCTAACATCAGATGCACGATCTCCACCTAACCACCTACCCCCACACGGCCCTGACTGATTGCTGGACCGAATGTAAAAGCATCGGATCTCATTTAACGATGCACAGCCGTGCCATGCAACTTTTCCGTTAGAGTTATTGGGTTTGTAAGAGTTCATATCATAACAACATCTGGGCAAACCAGATTCTCTGCCACAGTGCAAGCACCTTGTCATTGTCTACAGGTTTCTTTACATTTCTAATGTAGATACTACGGTCAAGGTCGAATATACTGGGAGCGCAGATGCCTGAAATCGCTCGGTTTTTTGGTATCATTATTCGGATGTTCGCCGAACCGAGAACCCAACATAATTGACCTCATTTCCACGCATATTACCAATATGATGCCGCTGTTTACGCAATTGATATGATAGAATTGATTGCAGGCACTCTTCCGCGTCGTCAACAGAGGCTTATAGAAGCCTGGGCTGAATTACATCAAGATGAACTTTTAGATGTTTGGAGTCGGTTGCAAGCGGGTCAAAGGCCTTACCAAATTGATCCCCTTCGATGAGGAGTATTTTTGTGAGTCACCCAATCTATCGTGTCATTGGATTTGAGATCGTGTCCCCTTATACTCTGAAAATTGATTTCGATGATGGCACATCACAGACGATCAGTTTTCGTTCAATTTTGGAGGGTGAATTACTTGGCCCATTGGCAGATGAAGCCATATTCGACCAGGTAAGAATTGACCCTGAAGTTCATACGTTGGTTTGGCCAAACGGTGCAGACTTCGATCCAGCGGTTCTTCACGATTGGCCTGATCACAAAGTCGAATTTGAAGCGATGGCTAAGCGTTGGTCTCAAGCGCTGGCAGAGAATTAATAGAAAACCAGAGGAATGAGTTCTGACACTCAAATTCTTTCTGTGATCGTACAAACCCCGGTACATCCCCCAACAGCTTCACGACACATTTAAAAACCTATCCACCCACGATCTGCCGGAAAGCCGCCGACCCCGGAACTACCACTCATTTATTGTGAGCAGATGTGGACAGACCTCTTCCTTCAGGTTGAGGTTTTTTTTATTATTCTGAGGGCAGGCAGTCTTGAGGAGTATATGTGGCGGGGAACGGTCAGTGGACACCGGCATGGCTTTGAGCGCGAGTGTAGCTTCATTGCTTACGGGGGATCAAGCAGGATTGACGCCCGTTCGATCGAACACGAGTTGCTGCCAGGTTTTCTCAGTGAGATCCAGTTGTGGAAGCACGATCAAGTCCCGACGAAAGTGAGCCATGGACACCCTGCGAGATCGATTTGCCAGGAGCCCGATGTCATGTATCTTTACGAAGCCTTGAGAGAATACATTAATGAAGAACCGGGGTAAGCTCTGATTTGGATTGCCAACGAAATGTGGATGTTTAGGGGGAGTTCCAATCCAGGGCATTGAGGCAGGAGAAATAGCACGCCGGTCACTCATTTAAAGATTACATTCGCACTGAACGTATCGAATTTCACCCGTCTACAGCCACTGCGAGGGTCTCTCAGATCCACGCAATACAAAGGAAAGGAATCACATGAAGGCATCTGATCCATTTGAAAAAGGTCTCGAAGCCGGGGAGGCAGCAGCCTCTGCTGCCGGAGGGGCATCGCAGAAATCAGAGGGCAACGGACGTATGTATGTGCGCACGCAGGGGTTCGGGTCGACCGATGCCGAGCTGCGATTTCTTCAGCGCAACGGTGTGAGCCATAAGGCGGCCACTTTTCCATTTCATGAAGGCAAGGGTTGGGATCTGGATGACCTGATCCAGGAAAGGGAGCGACACGAGTCCTTTGGACTCACGCTGGATATGAGCGTGATGCCCATTTACAGTCATTTTCCAAACATCATTTATCATGGAAAGAGCCCGGAGCGTGACCGAGAAATCGACCTGGTCTGTGAAATGATCCGGACGGCCTCGCGTGCCGGCATCGATTCCCTGCGTTACAACACCTGCGTTCTGAACATTGACCGAACAGAGAAAGAAGTGGGTCGTGGAGGCTATGTCTATACTGCGTTTCGTCTGGACAAGGTTTCAGCTGAGGAGCAGGCCAAGCTGACCGAGGCCGGTCGTGTTACCGCAGAAATGCACTGGGAACGCATCGAGTATCTGCTCGAACGTATGATACCTGTAGCTGAAGAATTTAAAGTTCGAATGGGGAATTCACAGGAAGATCCTGCCGTCCCGGCCGGTTACAGAGGCGTCGACAAGGTTTTGAATGACTTCGAAGGGATGAAGCGGTTTGTTGAGATCCAGCGCAGCCCGTATCACGGGTGGAACTTCTGCGTGGGCTCGGTCGCTGAGGGACTTAAAGATTCGGCCAATGAGATTTTTCCGATCATTGAATACTTCAGCAGCCGCAATACGATTTTCCTGGTTCACTACCGGAACCTGCTTGGCGGCCTCCACAGCTTCCGCGAGGCCCTGCCCGATGAAGGAGATATGGATTTCTACCGGGTATTGAAGGCGCTCAAGGACACAGGATATTCGTACGGTATCGATCCAGACCACGTCCCGCGCACTGAGGACGATCCGATGGGTTATTATCAGTCCTACGCGTATTGTTTTGGTTACATCAAGGCGATGATTCAGGCGGTTTATGCTGAGGGTTGAGCATAGATGACGGCTGGAAGGTAACCAGGTTGAAGATGCCAGAAGCATCAGGTAGCAGAAAGTCCATTGGCACAACCGATTCTGTGTGGCGCCTGGGCAATGGTGGTTCCGTTCACTGAGTGCGGAAGGTTTTCGACAATGCCCAGGCTCGATTTGCCGTTTGGATTCATCGCGGTTCAGTTGGCGTTCGCAAGGCGTGTGTCAACACTTGCGAATGTGAGTTTGGGATCAGCGCTGATCGACTGCACAATCATTCCGACACTGCTCAACATCGAGGTCACTCACGAGACGGCCGAGAAGTGTGTATCCTGGCAGGGTTTCTTGAGAGGCTTACGGGAGGCGTATGTTCCGGATCGCTGGGCCTACGATCATTATGTAGAACGCGAGAGGAGGGAGCCAGAGATTAACTCATCGGAGGGGTATGGTTGTTTCTACTACAGCTACCCTTTCCAGGATCAACCCAAGGTGCGTCTCCACTTCAGGCCGGTTGATCGTTCCGGCAAGGGTGCCCTCAGTTTGGAGCAGGTTCCTGCGAGACGGGCCGAACTCACTGCGCTGTTCCGTGAGATCAGTAGCAAACATCCTGATGCTGAGACTGTTCGAGGCGGCTCGTGGCTCTACAACATCGCGCCTTATTGTAGATTGTTCCCGAGCGAGTATATCGCCTCGATGAAGCCGGTCGGGTATGAGCTTCAGTTCTGGGCACTCTGGGGTCAGTTTCTGAAGGGTGGGTTCCGGCCAGACTTCGAGGCTATCGGTCGCTTCTGCGAGGCGATCGCTTTGGCTAGGACACCGGAGGAATGCACGCAGTGTTTTCCTTACGAGGCTATGCGTCCAGAGTGTGATATCGGGCACTTTTACCGATTCTTTGAGATATAGTTATCGCCCGCTTCCCATAAAACAGAAAGGCGGCCATAAGGCCGCCTCAAATAAACACCTGACATATCGAGTTTAAGCAAGTAATAGTCGTCTACCCTTTGGTTCTGGAATTGGATCACCAAATTCTTTTGCCGTATTGATCCATAATTGTATCGCTTCTTGCACATTTTTCAGTGCATTGTTTTGCTCCTCACCATGAGCCATACAG
>CAVOEZ010000500.1:0-4106 GCA_963694355.1 Latescibacteria bacterium UBA2968
GATGTCCACTCCTACGACATCGATCTGCTTTACTCGTGAGACCGATTGCATGATGAGCCCTACCGCACCGGGAGTGGGCATGATCGGTGCGCCAGTCCAACCCATAAGCTTTTTGTATCCGGGCGCCTGGGCCATCACATGTTCCAGGAACAGATCGTGAATCACTTGCCGCGCCGGTCCGAGATTCTCCTCCTCGAGGGTAGGTCGAATATTGTCGGTAACGGTAAGGGCGGTATTCTCCCCTAACACGGTTTGGACGTTCACCCTGGCCTCTTTGTTCCCTGCGTATATCACAGGAAGTTTATACCCGCTGCCGAATCTGGGTCTGGGATCGGCGGCACGGATGAACTCTGCCAGCTCCACAACGTGACTGACCGTCCCTCCGTCGGTCCCGCCTGAAAGAAGGATCATGTCAGGTCTCAAGTGTCGGATACGCTCGATTTTCTGATGCGGATGCCTGCCGTCATTGGAAGCCAGTACATCCATTACGATTGCGCCGGCGCCAAGAGCGGCGCGCTGCGCGCTTTCTCCGGTCATTGCCTGAACAACTCCACCGACCATCATCTGCAGGCCGCCGCCGGCGCTGCTGGTGGAGATATAAATGTCAACACCTTCATCGCCCTCCGCCGGAGAAATGATTTCTTCGCCCAGCAGGATCTTGCGACCGGAGAGCTCCTCGACTTCCTGGATGGCATTCAGAACACCACGGGTCACATCCTCGAAGGGAGCTTCAACAGTGGTCGGCGCCTCCCCGCGAAATGTCTGTCGGTATTCACCGTCGATTTTTTCTATCAGGATCGCTTTGGTTGTGGTGCTGCCACAGTCCGTAGCGATTACCACATTCAACTCATTCATTCCGCTGATCTTCCATCTCTATGATCCTGTCGATCACAAGTCGAACGCTCTGGCGTTGCTCGAGAAACAGCACAAATTTCCGGTATTCGTCTCTGGAAAAGATAAGCGTGGAAAAGGGTGATAAGAAAGCCAAAAATTGGCTTCCAATGAAGTTAAGGGGTGTGGCTGCTTCAAGTACAATGAGGGCAGGTGTACTCATTCGCCTGTTTACGACGAAACCGGCCACTTTATCCACCAGTTGGTTGTCTTCCTCCGAAAAACAAGTTCCCATCGGTTCAACCGCAAAGGCGTGGGCGCACCAGGTTCTAAATCGGTCGCCCACCGATTTGTCTCTTAATCGCATCTACAACCTCATCTCGATTTCCAATGCATCGCAGATGGATGCCCCTGAAGGTGTCCAGTCTGTGTGGCGAGGAAAAGGGACTGAGAAACACGCCGTCTACAGTGATGATAAATCTTTTCAACTGGTTCCATTCGAAAGTTCTTCTGGAAGTCAGATGCGAAATTTTAACGCCAGTTCCATTTACCCTGTATCGGGTTGGAAAAAAGTATCTGGACTGAGACGTGGCCAGCAGCATTGCAGCTAATATTCCGTAGCCTATTTCCTTGAAGCTGAAGGAGACCAGCAAGCCGATCCCTATCAGGATCACAATGAGGGCACCGGACTTCCAGACAGGCTCTTCCATGATCGGGTGAGATACCCAGCGCAGTTGATCGGCCAAGGGGTCATGATCGGGGTGGGATTCCGAAAACATTGGTGATTCCTTGAACAGTTGAGACCGGAATCATGCGAGAGGGCATATTGCCGTGCTGTCCATTTCCGATTCTCTGAAATTCCAATCTTTCGTCCCGTATTTGGTATCGACCAAATGCTCCGTCAACTGTTTCTCGTAGCTCGAGAGTGAGCCGGTTTCCAGGGTCAACCCGAGGGTATCCGTAAAGCCTCTGGAAATTGCTTCCGCGATTTCCGGGAACTCCAGGTCCGATCCCGTCTCGGAAAGCGAAATCGTCTTTTCTTGCAGCTGTTTCTTAAATCGTTGTTTGAGATTCTGCTGCGTGTCGGGGAATAAGTCCACGATTTTCCTGTGCTCCGGGCCAAGGAGAAAGGATCCGTGCTGCAGCAACATATCTCCCAGGCGCCTTTGGGCACTGCCAACGAGCTTTTTGCCCTGAACGGTGATTTCGTACTGGGTTGTGGTAGAAAAACAGGGTGAGGTGAGCGTGTCAGCTCTGGGCCCAGGAACTTTCCGATGAGCCGGTTCAAACCGAGCATCGATGCCCAGGGACCGAATTCCCGCTACCAGACAAGCGCTGATCTTGCGATACGACTCTTTTATACTACCCCCTAACAGCGGATCGTCTGCAGCACAGAGTATACTGTATGTTAACTCATTCCAGTGCAGTACCGCTCTTCCACCGCTCGCCCGCCGAACAATGTCGATGCCTTCGTGGCGACACTTCTCAGGGTCGATTTCCCGTTGAATTCGTTGGGCATACCCGAAAGATACGGCAGGAGGGTCCCAACCAAAGACCCGGATCGTAGGGATTGCTTCGCGCTGTTCGATGGCGCGAACCACGGCTTCGTCGACCGCCATATTAAAAAAGGCGTTTCCTAAACCGGTGTTAAGGAAACGCCAACGATGGGATGTGTTTCCGCTGGTAGTCAAGACACGCCCAGTTTTTTCAATGCCTCTTTCGCTGCCATCTGCTGAGCTTCCTTCTTACTCCGCCCTTGTCCGACACCCTGCCTCTGGCCCCCGATGACCACCTCAACGGTGAACGTTTTGTGGTGGTCAGGTCCTTCTTCTGCGTCCACCAGATATCGTGGGTGGCCGTGCCCTTCGCTTTGCGTATGCTCCAGCAGGACACTTTTGAAATTCAGATAATTTCCGTCTGATATAATTTCCTGCACATTGAAAAGCAATTTGCTCTGGACAAAATCACCCGAAGCTTTCAGTCCGCCATCGAGGTAGATAGCGCCCAGCAGAGCCTCAAACGCATCGCCAATGATCGAGGTCCGGTCCCTGCCGCCTGCCAGGTCTTCTTCCTTACTGAGCAACAGGTGATCGCCAAGGCCAAGATCGCGACCCTTTTGTGCGAGCACGACTTTGCTGACCAGAAGGGATTTGATCTGTGTAAGTTCGCCTTCCCGTTTTCCTATGAATCTTCTGTAGAGACTTTCGGTAACCAAAAGGTCGAGAACCGCGTCGCCCAGAAATTCAAGCCGTTCATTGGACTCGATGCTGGCCTCATCGATCGAATAAACGAAGGACCGGTGTTTGAGGGCCTGCGTGAGGATGGCGGGATTCGAGAAACTGTAGCCCACTTTTTCCTGTAAAATCTCCAGGGACTTTTCGTTGCGGTCTACAAGCGGGAACCACCTGCTCAGTGCCTGACGTATGCTGCGAAGTACGATAACTCGACTCCTGTTGTGAAGCTATTTCTCAAATTCGCGAATGACCAGAACCGCGTTGTGACCACCAAAGCCGAATGAGTTGTTCATGGCGACCGAAACTGGAAGTTCCCGTGCCTGGTTTGGCACATAATCGAGGTCACATTCTGGATCCGGTTTCTCGTAATTAATGGTAGGAGGTACTTTATTGTCTCTGATGGCAAGGACACAGGCGATTGCCTCAATGGCTCCAGACGCGCCGAGCAGATGTCCTGTCATCGACTTGGTGGAACTTACGGCGAGGTTTTTAGCGTGGTCACCGAAAACGGTCTTTATGGCTGCCGTCTCCGTCCGGTCCCCTATGGGTGTGGAGGTGCCGTGGGCATTGACGTAATCCACGTCTTCCGGTCTCAGGCCGGCTTCCGAGAGGGCCTTACGCATCGCGCGTACGCCCCCTTCGCCACCCGGGGCCATATCCGTAATGTGATACGCATCGCCGGTGTATCCTGTTCCCCCGACTTCCGCATAGATCGAGGCTCCGCGATCAGATGCATGCTCCAGACTTTCCAGGACCAACCCGCCGGATCCTTCCCCAAGGACGAAGCCGTCCCGGTCGGAATCGAATGGGCGACTTGCCAGCTCAGGCTCATCGTTGCGCGTGGACAGGGCCTTCATGGAAGCGAACCCACCTAAAGCCATAGGGCTCACCGCTGCTTCAGTTCCTCCGGTAATCATCACATCTGCGTCACCACTCTGGATTTCCCTGAAGGCATTCCCAATTGCGTGTCCCGCCGAGGAACAGGCGGAAACTGTCGTGTAGTTAGGCCCTTTTGCACCCAGTTCGATAGAAACCTGTCCG
>CAVOEZ010000501.1:0-4099 GCA_963694355.1 Latescibacteria bacterium UBA2968
GGAGCTTCCATATGGCCGGCATTTCCCTGATTGTAAGGCCAATCCGCGTGCCAACCCCCTCTGACATTGCCCGGGTTGTTCACAATGGCAGAAGTAAAAGAAATCCTGACATGCTCACCCAGGAGCACACGGGTAATTTCCATCAGGGCGGGGTGAGCGAGGTAGGGAGCAAATGCCTGATTCTGTGCAATAATTCCAGGGACGAATCCGACCCCTTTTTTCAAGGTCTCCGGATTTGCGTGTTCTTCAACAGTTTCGGAAACACTCCGCCGTATGGCATCCACCTCACTCGTGGGAATCACGTCTTCGACCACACACCAACCGTAAATCTTCATCTGCAACAGAGATCGACTCACGATCGCTTTTCCTCCACCATTGAATCAGCGGACTCCTGGGTAGACAGAAAACCACCTATTTTAAACGTTTGATGCCGGTCACTGGTTCCCTTGTATCCTGTACTCAGGAGCACATGGTGCCAAGCCCCGGACACGACAAGAGATTCTCTTATGACAACGGCTTGACCAAATTGTAATCGATGAGCTTCTGAACCCTGTAACCCGCGTTCAGATAGATCTCCTGTGCGGGATTGTTGAGTCCGGTATGAAGTGTGTTCCAGATCGCGCCACGTCTTTTGAATTCCACACACATCAAGTTGAAAAGCACCTTGCCGATCTTCATGCGTCTGAAATCAGGATGCGTACCAATCCCGGTGAAGCCCCCGCCCCCGTTCTCGCCCATACGAATAGGACCTGCGAAACCGATTACGCGCGCGCCAAGCGATGCGATCAGGACAGGATAGGGAGGCTCACCCTCCAGATGAGCATTCACAGAATTCTCCCATCCCCCCGGGAAGACTTCCGCCATGAATTCTCGAAGTCCGTCCAGGTGTTCGTGGCCGCATAACCCGAATTGAATTCCCGCTTTGCTGTGCTGTGAAATATGCTGATCGATCTCATCACGATAAGCATATTCGGTGAACGCGATGTCCATAAAAAGGCTTAACGCACCCCGGTTTCGATAGCCATTGTTCAAAAGGCAATAATACGCTGGTGTGCGCACATCCACACCCGTGGCGAAAGAGGCCGGGTTGCCCCTGTAGCTCACCCGGATTTCATCCTTTCCTCTGCTCCTGGAAAAGTCCTCCGCCCGACTGAGGAGATTTGTGCCGATGCCTTCTCTTCTGAACTCCGGGTGAACCATCAAAGCACTCAGGAACGCGCAATCCCCGGCAACCATGGCCAGCGCGAAACCGACCACCCGGCCATCGGTTAAAGCCACTACCGCCCCATCGGCGTGGAAATCTGGATGTCCCGTCACCGCATCCAGTTTCTCAGGGTTCATCTTGAAGTCATACTGGTATGCGTGAAAGACTTCGTGCCAGAGATCCAGGATTCCCGTATTGAATGCTTCCTGCCAGGTACTCAATTCGTATTCGGCCATTTCTTCTCCCTCCAATATTCATCAGGCAATAAACCTATGATTTGAGGAAGTCACAAGGGTCTTTCCGAAGGCCTCAGGAAATGACGACTCTCCTCCCCCCCTTCGATCCAGCAATTCAGCCCAACCGCCGGCGCCTACTGGGTATCCGAACCTATTCGCTCCCCTGGGGATTGGGTATCTGCTGGTCTCGGTCGAAAACCAGCACAAATGTATCGTGATTCGGAACCTGATGTGCAATGCGAAATCTGCGCCTGTTTGCATTGATTGCAGGAACCAGATACCTGGGTGTGGAATTGAAAGGGAGTTCGTCCAGCACCACAAGGTCCACGCCATCTTTCTCGAAGCCAGCCATTACCTTATCAGGTTCCTCCCATTTGTAGCCAGTTGTCATCCTGCCCGAAACCAGATGCATCAGATATCCCTTTCTGCACGCGACCACTACATCGGATGTGGTATGATCGCGAATCCATAACCCTGCCTTGAAATACGCATCCCAGTTTGGTGGATACCAGCCCTTCCTCGAATACAGATCCGCCGAACCTATGACACTCGAGGTGAAAATCACAAAGGCAGCCGCGAAGCAGAGCTTGCGCCACACCTTTCTCCAATTTCCGACTCTGGATCCAATATCCAAAACACTCCAGATCACCGCAAGATACAGCAGTGGAACAATTGGAATCAGAAATCTGAAGTCAGCCCAAATGCTTGGCCACAACAGCAAGGTGGACGAATAAACCAGCAGAAAGACTCTTGGGGTTGATACACCCTTCGTCCAGAAACCGGCTACAACGAAATAGAGAACCAGAACGCTGGGGATTGCCGCCAGAATGAAGAGGGTCGGCGGGTAATCAGTAAGCCGCGGAATCGACAGGAAAGGCACAGGCAGTACAATGCTCGGTATCATCTTGAAAGAATAGCTGCCCAGGTTCTCGACAATGCGCTCGATCAATGTGCCGAGTCCCAGAACCCCCGAATCGGGACGGTACGGGTCTACGCTGAGGAACTGGCGCAAGTAGGGACTGCCGCCGGAGGATTGGCTATGCAAGGACCAGGGAAGGGCGATAAGAATTGCCCCGGCGGCCACCAAACCGCAGAGCCTGTACTCTTTCTTGAGCAGCAAAATGAGCAGCACCGAAGCGACAAGAGCAATTCCGACCGTACGAATGTAGTAAGCCGCCATCATCACCAACAGAGTTGGGAGAATCCCCGTCGCACCCGGCCGCCTGCGGTCCAAGAGCAGCAGAGTGACGAAGGAAACGAGGAGAAAAGGAATTTCCGACATAACCTGCGAGGAAAATTCCAGCAACGTGGGTGAAAGCACGCAAAACCCACATACATACAAGGTCACTTTCCGCGTGGTGTGCCTGATCAGCAACAGATAGATCAGAGGAATTGAAAACACAAAGGCCAGAAGCGCAACCACCTTCATCGCCACAATACTGTCCGGAACCGCCAGGTCGAACAACGCAAGAATCGCAATGAATCCCGGAGGATACTTGGTCCCCGGAGGAAGATCCGGAATGTTCATATAGACAAGGCCTTTTCCAGCTGCCAGTGCCCTGCCCAGAATCACAAACTCCGCATTGTCTCCCGATAAGGACAGCTTCTCATCGAAAAACAGCAGGCCTGCAGCAAAGGCCCCACACATCAGAAGAACCGAATCTCTTATCTCCCGGGTCATCACCCTCACCTTTTCGTTTGCACACCGGCAAAAACTCAGGCAGGAACACGCTGTCAGTGTCCCTGCCCTTTGAAAGACCATCCTGTGTTCAGATTTAGACCGGCTCTCCCGTAATCATATGAATCCGATTCCCTTCCCTATAGGTTACCGGAGGAACATCTACATCTTCACCTGCAATCATTTTCCTGAGGATTTCAGACACACCCTCCACGGCAGGCTTCAGGAGCTGCTCTCCTTTTTCTTTGGTGCCTAGCGCAGCCGACTCGTTATCCAGATCCTCTTTGTGCACACGCTCAGGCGCAAGCACCAGCATCGTGGAAGTCTCGAACTCACAGGCGTGGCCCGGCAGTCGGTTGTGCTCCATCAGCTCGAAAACCAGTTTTGGATCGTAGACATCCCAGTATGACTGAAATCGCAGATTTACCTTCAGCTTGTCGCGATATTCGTCAATTCGACGCATCAGCGGTTTCACATTTCCACCGTGTCCGTTCAGAATCAGAATATTCTCGATCCCCGCCCGCTTAAGGGAGTGGCAAACATCGAAAACATACTCGCTGAATACCTCAGGGCGAACCGTCAAAGTCCCAGCGTGCTCCATCCAGTGCTCGGAAACCCCGATGCTGATCGGCGTCGCCACAACCACCTGCGGATGGAGGGCCTTTGCTGCCTGTTCCGCCATATAGGTGACATGAAGGGTGTCGTGAATCATCTCCAGATGTTCATTGTGCTGCTCCGTAGCGGCCGTCGGCACGATCGCCGCTTTGATGGTACCTGCATCCATACGTTCCCGGAACTCTTTCCGGGTCAAGTCACCAACAAAAACACGTGAATCGGACATGTATGACTCCATATTTGAATGACGCGATGCAAACACACGCAACCGCCACACACTTCACCGGTTTCTCACTGACCACGAAATCGAAAGGCTCGCTAACCCTCGTCCATTTTGAGAAGGTCGCCGGCGTTTTCCTTTACTCT
>CAVOEZ010000502.1:0-4091 GCA_963694355.1 Latescibacteria bacterium UBA2968
CTGGTGGGGCGCAGTAACCCGATTGGTCGACCAGAAGCATTTGCAGGTTACCGGGTGTTTTTCGGAGATTTGCACGCACATTGCCGCCCCTGTGACGGGTACGGATCGATGGAGGAGGCCTATGGGTACGCATACGAAATCTCGGAACTGGATTTCGCATCGATTAGCCATCAGCAAAATTCATCGAATTTTCCATTTTCACAGAAACACTGGCAGGCGTATCTGGACATCAATGAGCAATTCAACCAGAAGGATGCCTTTGCCACGCTTCCCATATGTGAAAATTACAGCTCATTTGGACACCGACATTCCTTGTTCGGCAGTTTAAATGATGCGTCCCGGTTTCCGGTGGGGCCCGACTACTGGGGCAACCCATATGATCCGAGCAATCACCCGGACCGGCTGTGGGAAACACTCGCTGATCTGGATGCTCTGACCTTTCCACACCATATGAAGTTCATCCATGGGACGGACTTCAGCATTCCACCCAACCCGCTCGAGCCCGTGATGGAGATTTGTTCCAGGTGGGGTATTTCCGAATACGGAGGTGAGCACTCTGCCCAGTACGCCCTCTCTCAGGGCAGGCGAATGGGACTCATCGGCGGCACAGACAATCACCTGGGACAGCCAGGATCCGGGACACACGGCTATAACGAAGGCCGAGGCTGGACAGCCGTCCTCACGAAGTCCCTTGACAGAGAGTCCATTTACGACGCCATTCGCACAAGGAGATGTTACGCCACCACCGGCGCGAAGATCCTGATGTTTTTCGCCCTCGGCGAGCACTTGATGGGAAACGAGGTTCGTGGTTGGAAAGGGAACCGCAATTTCAGGATAACGGTTGCTGGAACTGCACCTGTTGAAAAGGTGGAGGTTGTTCGAAACGGTGATGTCGTGTTCCTGGAGGAGACAAATTCATATATCGTGGAGATGACCTTCTGCGATGAAGATCCAGTGGATGACATTATCGCACCGGCGGCCTTCGACGAGCTGGCCCCGTTTTGTTATTACTATTTAAGAGTGACCCAGAAAGACCGGAATCAGGCCTGGTCTTCGCCGATCTGGATTTCGTAACTGAAATGGTACGAAAGGGGAGGGTATTCATGGACGGGAATGAGCGACCGAATGTGCTGATGTTCATGCTGCACGACCTGGGTGATCACCTGGGGTGTTACGGACATGAAACTGTTGAGAGCCCAAATGTCGACGGGCTGGCAGAGCGGGGCGCAAGACTCGGTTCTTACTTTACTGCAGCGCCGGAATGCACGCCGAGCAGAGCAGGCATGTTTACCGGTCAGTTCACGCATCAAAATGGGCTGATGGGTCTGTGCCACAGAGGATGGGAGTTCAATTCGGATGCAAAGCATCTTGCCCAGTATCTGGCCGAGGGCGGATATGAAACCCATCTCTTCGGTCTTCAGCACGAAACATCGGGAAATCCCGAGCGCCTTGGTTATCTGCACGCGCATTCCCAGGACGACAAGAGCGCCCCAATAGTGTGTCAGGCTGCGATCGACTTTGTGGAGCAAACGGCGGAAGGCGATGCCCCCTTTTTCGCGCACGTGGGATTCTTTGATGTTCATCGGGCGTGGAACGAGGATACGGATATCGATCCAGACACGATCGGCGTACCACCGTATTTGCCGGACAACAGTGAGGTCCGCCGGGATCTCACCCATTTTCATCAAAATATCAAAGATACGGACCATGCGATCGGAGGGGTGCTGGATGCGATCGAGCGCTCAGACATTGCTAACAATACCGTGATCATATTCACGACCGACCACGGTTGTCCCTTTCCCAGGGCGAAGTCGACCTATTATGATCCGGGGATCAGCATCCCTCTGGTGATCTTCCGGGCGGGACACTTCGAAGGTGGAGATGTTCACGATGCCTTGCTGAGCAATCTCGATTTCATGCCCACGATCCTGGAAATTTGCGGTTGTGATGTCCCGGATGGCATAGAAGGCCGAAGTTTCCTGCCCGTTCTGGAAGGTCAGGATGCTGTGGGGCGCACGGCGGTATTTGGCGCATTATACTATGATGCATTCTATGATCCAATTCACTGTGTGAGGACCCGAACACACAAGTATATCCGGTCGTTCGCTGTGACGGCGGAAGATGCCGAGGGAGCGGATCCGGAAGTTCTGGCAAAACACAAGACCGGGACCTGGATCCGGGCGGATGACAGTGATGTGCAAAGAAGTCTCGCCTGGCAATCCATGTTGGGAGACTATGAGAAGCCGCCGCCCGAAGAACTGTATGACCTGGCGGCCGATCCCCTGGAGCGGAATAATTTGGCCGAAGATCCAGCGTCTGCAAGCGTGTTGGAAGAGATGAGAGACTTAATGCAGGAGATGATGGTGAGATCCAGTTCACCCTTGTTGAACGGCCACGTATCACCCGATCTCTCCAAAACGAGAAATCAAAGCGGACCTCCCAAGAAGTGAACCCAAGGAGAAATCGAATGAATGAAGGACATGAGGTTACGAGCCCGGCAGGTGCGGTTGCCGCAGGGCCACCAGAGGCTGCAAGGGTAGGTGCCCGGATCCTAGAGCAGGGTGGCAACGCCTTCGACGCGGCGGTTGCCGCCAGCATGGCTTGCTGCATGCTCCAGCCGCAGTCCACTGGTGTGGGTGGATATGTGCTCTGTGCGGTTGTACTCGAAGGTGCAACAGGCAAGGTATGGTCGGTGGACGCCAATTCGATTGCACCGATGGCCGCACACGAAGCGATGTATGAGATTTTGCCGACGGGCACGATTTCCGGCATCAATGAGAATGAGTACGATTGCAATGTGAAGGATAACGCGAATGTTCATGGTTCACTTGCGATAGGCCCGCCCGGAATGATGGCGGGTATGGGAACGATCTGGGAGAGATGGGGCAAGCTGGACTGGCCGTCGGTGGTAGCCCCCTCACTGAAGTTGCTCGAGGAAGGGTTCCCCTTCGGTTCCACGGCAACTACGATTCAGAACCTTGCACCCGTGATCAGGAAATTCGAAGCCACGGAAAAACACTTGATGCCTGAGGGGCGGCTGCCCGAACCAGAGGATATCTGGCACAGGCGGGACATGGAAAAGACGCTCGAACGGGTAGCTCAGGCAGGATGGCAGGATTTCTATGTGGGGGAGATCGGAAGGAAGATCGTGGATCACGTGCAGTCAACCGGCGGTATTCTGACCATGGAGGATATGGCTGCGTTCAAACCTAGAATTACGGAACCATACAGCACGACGTATCGGGACGCGAATGTTCACGCAGCGATTCTCCCAAATGGCGGGTTGTCGAGTCTGCAGCTCTTGAATATGTGGGAATGCTTCGATCCAGTTGCCGAGGACACCGTTACTTATTGGCACCGGTTCGCGGAGATCCTGAAAATGGTCTGGAGAGACCGGCTCACGCACCTGGGAGATCCCGCCCACGTGGATGTGCCGGTGGAGCGACTTCTGAGCAAGGAATACGCAGCAGGGCGGATGGAGACCTTGCTGCAATTTCCAGAATCTGTAGACCGGCTGGTGCCGGAGCCAGAGGGGGATGGAAACGACGGGACCTTGCACGTTTCATCTGCAGATGCAGAAGGCAATGTCGCCTCGGTGACGATCTCTCAAGGCGGCGCGTTCGGCTCCCTGGTTACTGTGCCCGATACCGGAGTGATTCTTGGGCACGGCATGTGCAGACTGGATCCCAGACCCGGTCGCAAGAATTCGGTCGCAGCGGGAAAGAGACCGCTGAACAATACGGTCCCACTGATTCTTCAGCTGCCTGATCGGGATGTTGCTGCCGGTATGCCTGGTGGTCGACGTATCATTGCGGTAAATGCGCGGGTGGCACAGAAGATTGTGGATTTCGGCGCGACTTCGTTCGAGGCGGTGGACGGCCCCAGGATGCACGTGCAAACGAACGAACCTGTGAGTGTAACCCATTCCCTGTCACCCGAGATCAAGGAAGAATTGATCGCCATGGGTCATGAAGTGACGTCGGTAGATGGCCTGGGAGGCGGTATCCACTGTGCGGAGTATTTGAAATCCGATGGCACGGTAAGGGCCGGCGGTAACACCTGGTCGGCCGGTGTGGCGTAGGAGTCGGGAG
>CAVOEZ010000503.1:0-4074 GCA_963694355.1 Latescibacteria bacterium UBA2968
GCGCCGCCAGCACGCTTACCCCAAGTCCTGTCAAGGCTGGAGCAGCCAGCACGGCAAGAACGATGTAGGAGGCGGTGACGGGCAGGCCCATACCAAGGATCAGAGAAGCCAGTGCGATGAGGCAGATGGTCAGCAGGAGGCTCCCGCCGGCGAGGACCGATATAAGCAGTGAAAATTTGATGCCGATTCCCACCAAAAGAACGACACCCACCACGATTCCGGAACACAGCAGGATCACACCTGTGGTCACCATATTGCTTGCCCCAAGAGCCAGCGCGTCCAGTATATCCGTAATTCCCATCCGTGTGGATCGACGCCACCAGCTGGCCAGGACAATTCCCAGGATGCCATACGCGGCGGCGTAGGTGGGTGTGAAACCGTACATCAGGAGGCCAACCAGGACGGCCAGCGGGATGAAGAAGTGCCAGCCTTCTTTCAGGACTGCGGCGGTCGAAGGGATCTCTTCTCGATTCAGAGGTCTGATCCCCATCTTTCTGGCCCGGAGGTGAATGAAAAAGATCACGCTCAGGAAGTACATCGCTGCGGGGAGAAAGGATACCGCGACGATGGTGAGGTAGGGGATCTGTGTCCACTGGCTCATAATAAAGGCGCCGGCGCCCATAATGGGAGGCATCAGCTGCCCTCCTGTAGAAGCCGCAGCCTCCACCGCCGCCGAAAAGGTAGGTGAAAAGCCCACACGTTTCATCATGGGTATCGTAAGGGATCCCGATCCTACAGTATTGGCCACCGCACTTCCAGAAATGGAGCCGAGCATCCCGCTTGCGACCGCGGCCATCTTGGCAGGACCGCCAGTGGTTCTTCCCAGGATGGACAGGGAGAGTTTGATCATGAATTCACCGGCGCCGGATTTGAGCAGAAAGGCGCCGAAGAGTACGAACAGGTAAACAAATGTGGAGGAGATGGTGGCGATCGTTCCGAATATCCCATCCGGAGCGAAATACATCCGATACAACATCCGGGGAACCGAAACTCCGGGAAAATTCCAGAGTCCGCCAAGATATTTCCCCCAAAAGAGTGCGTATGTCAGGAAGAAAATGGCGAGTCCGGGAATAAAAAGACCGGATGTTCGGCGGGTAAGTTCCAGCAGGATGACGAGGGCAAGGCCGGCAAAAATCAGATCGGCAGCATTGGGCACCTGATTGCGCGCGTGCAAGGCTTCTTCGAAAAACAGGAGGTAGAGGGCGGTCGTTGCGGCGAGGACCGACAGGAAGATATCGAATCTGAATCCGGAGTTGATCCGCGACTTCAAAGCAGGGTACAGAATGAACCCCATTACCAGGATAAACCCGTAGTGGATCGCGTTTCGATGGATTTCGGGAAGAACTGCGATTCCGTTCGCCCACAGATGAAACAGTGAGGCGACAACACCAATCCAGTAGACTGTGGTTTTTGACCGGAAAGAGAGATCTCGGTGTGGGGTGATCACTTCACCCTGGAGCGAACCGTCCACGAATGGACTATTGGCGGAGAGACCTGTGGGTTTGACGGCCATTAAGGGAGCGGAATGCCCATCTCTTTGTAATACCTGCTGGCGCCCGGATGCAGAGGTACCGTGAGGCCGTCGATGGCTTTGTGCAGGGCCATGGCCTTGGTGGCCTGGTGAATATTCTGGAGGAAGGAGAGGTTTTCGTAAATTGTTTTGGTAATCTGATATACGACTTCCTCAGGCAGATCGGCTCTGCACGCGAGGAAGTTTGGCTGGGCAATAGTCTTGATCTCCTCGTTCTGGTTAGGGTAGGTCCCTGGGCTTATGATATACCGATTCCAGACCGGATACACCTTCTGGATGGCAGCAACCTGGTCGTCCGAAAACTGGAGCACTGAAAGTCCGTCGTTGCCCAATTGGGCAAACGCCTGCGTTACCGCCGCAACCGGTGGACCGGCTGGAATGGTCGCACCTGCGATTCTTCCGTCCATCATGGCCTGGGCGGAAGCCGAATAGCCAAGATATTCAGGATGGGATGGTGTGATTCCCATGACCTCGAATATGGCAAGCGTGGAGCCCTCGGTTCCACTTCCACGTTTCCCCACGGAGAATTTTGCATCCAGTTCCTTCAGGTCCAAAATATTTCCCGATCCTACGTGTCGACGCAGCAGCAGGAAGTGCTCTACATTTTGCCAGAGCATGGTGATCGATCGGATTTTCTCAACGGGATTGCCTTCGTATGGGCCCTTACCCTGATGCGCCAATTCACCAAATAATCCCTGTAGAATGGCGAGGTCGGCCTCGTCGTTCGAAAGCATCTGGATGTTTTCACCGGATCCGGCAGAATTGATCGCCGAGGCCGTGATCCGTGGCTGCAACTTCGTACTGATGAGCGTCCCTACGGCTACGCCTACTGGATAGTAAGTGCCGCCCGAGGTTGCGGTTGCAATGATGAGTGACTGCGTGTTTTTGCCCCCGCCACAGGCCAGGATAAAGCACGACAGCATTGAAATCAGGATTTTGGTTGTCGGTTGCATCATGGTTCCTTTCAATTCCCGGTCCGCGTTTCAGTCGCCAAACACTACTACGGATGCCACACGAACGTCAAGAGAAATTTGCCACTGGCGAACCCCAAAATTCAGGGCAACAGGCACCTGGCGGGGCGTTCGGACTTTGAGTCTTGACATCTCCTGGGGGGATCTCTATACTATTCTTTGATGACATTCAGAAGACATAAAGGTATGAAATTCTGGCGGTTTGCGGCTGTTGTACTTCTCCTGACGGGCTGTTCCCAACAGGTGGCGTATCAGCAACTATGGTCGGCAATTGAGCACGAGCAACACCGCCGGGAAGATGAAGCCCTGGGGGCCTTCAGGGATGCGGTTGAATGTGTGCCGTATGACCCCTATGTCCGCCGTCAGCTGGGGCTGGCCTACCTGCGGAGAGGTATGTTCGATGAGGCTCAGGCCGAATTCGAGCAGGTCATGGTCCAGGAGCCTGATTATGTAGACACCTTCAGAGACATGGCAGACCTTTTTCGTGCAAGAAACATGCCGGAGGCAGCATTGGCGTGGCTCGAAAAGGCTGCGTCCTCAGTTCCGGACTATCTTCCTCTCTACGAAGATCAGGCGGATCTGCTCCTCCTGTCCGATCGACCCGATGAAGCGATGAGACTGCTGTGGACCGTTGTGGAGCGGTGGCCCGAAACCAGCTGGGCGCATTACAGGCTGGGCCGTCTTCACCACCAGTTGAAGGATTTCGCACAGGCGGAGATTGCGTTCAGAATGGCTCTCGCACTCCAACCGGATGTTCCGCATGCACACGCATTTCTGGGTAATGTTCTGTTCGAGCAGGGGAAATATCTGGAAGCCATAGAGGCGTATCGGGATGCGGTCGCGCTCGATCCGGGTGATCACCGAAGCATCAACAATCTCGCCTGGGTATATGCCGTATTGGGTGAACGGCTCGATGAAGGAATTCGGCTGTCTCGCCGGTCCCTGAGAATGGATCCGGAATCCCCAACCTATCTGGACACGTTAGCTGAATTGTATTTCAAGAATTCGCAGTTTACAAAGGCTGTGGACATAATCCGTTACGCAATTTCGCTGGGTTCCGAAGACCCAAATCTTCGAGAGCACCTGGCCAATCAACTCAAGAGATTCATGGCAGCAGAACGGGGAAAAGTGTAGGGGTCAGGAGGCCATATGGCTGAAGAAGAAGCGCAAGACCCAATCCCGGAACCTAAGCCGTCGGCGCAGCCCGGACGATATCTGATCTTTATCCTGTTCATTCTGATTGCAGAAGCAGGTCTGGGTTATGTTCTGCTCGATCGCGCTATTCCTGCGCCTGAAGAATTACCTCAGGAGGAGGAATAGGTAGAGATGGAGGTGGAGAAGAAAGACCCGATCTATTACACCAAAATGGTGAATATGATTGTCAATCCAATTTCGGCTACCGGCAGCCACCTGGTGAGGTTCAGCTTTGCTCTGGAAGTCAGCTCGGTAGCAACACTTGAAGAAGTCGGAATTCGGCACGACATACTCTGGGATATCGTGCTTAGAAATCTGGAGGCGATGACCATAGAACAGTTGCGAGATCCCGAGAAAAAATATCTGAAGTCGCACATT
>CAVOEZ010000504.1:0-4049 GCA_963694355.1 Latescibacteria bacterium UBA2968
GTTATCAAATTGGAGGGGGGCGTAATGGCTAAGGTGGATATCGTCAGACATAATCCAGGTGCGGTTTTTTGCAGCACCTGCGAAGTGGTGATTACCGATGACGATCACAATGTGGTCAGACTCGTGGAGCCCAGCGGCAATGTCGGCACGCAGTATGCGAAGGAATTGGGTTCCCAGTGGTTCGGGACGATTCAAAATTTGAACAAGGGTCTAGCCCTGGGTGGCGTGACCTGGGGAGATGTTTACAAGACGGATGTGCTCTGGACGACGCCTTCAGCCAACCGGGTCGCCTGCGATGCCTACAAGAACGACTTTAACGGTGTTTACAGTGCTATGATTCAGGCGCTAACCGGTTGCAAGCTGAGCTCGAACCGAATGGCCCGGTTCACCGACTCCGAAGGTTTCCCCGATCCGGCCGCCCTGTTCGAGGTGCAGATCAAGGCGATTCGCGGTCAGTACCTGACCATTGGCAGCGGTAAGATCGATTACGGAAGCTGGGTGGATCATCAACCGAGCGGCGCCTCGGTGATGCACAAGAACGCCGACGGGAATACGGTGACCACCTTGGGCAGTGACCTTGCCAGGGAGACGGAGTTCGTCCTGGTGGAGCAGTACGAGAAGAAGCTGGCCGCCCAGGGCGTGGATTTTAAGACGCAGACGGCGTGGCTCGAAATGCTTGTTGCGGTGGACGATGATCCGGATCAGACCTGGGCGCGTGTGGAGACGGTGCGAGAGGCTTTAGCCGCGTATTTCGGGGATCACCGGCCTGCTGGGAAGATCTATCCCGTGTCGCGTATTCCCAATCTGGATGGATTCGTTGAGCCCCAGCCGCGCTGCATTGTGGGCGAAGGCGTTCAGATCGATCGGTCAGGTGAGATCGTGGACGGATTCAGTACGTGGACAGCGATTCGCCGTTCCGGTGTGAACGAGGTGATGGTGAGCGGCGTGGGGGGCGACAATGCCGCGGTCATCCTGGACACGATCGACGGACACGTGCGTGCAGCCGGAGGAGCCGGCCTGAAGGAAGACGGGGTGTTCAACAACGCCTATGTGGTTTCCGGTTCCGATAGCGAGGTGAGTCGGGAACGGTTGACCACGTTCAACGGTCTGTTTTCCGGTTACTACGAGGGCGTCGTGCCGGCCGCAAGAACCGCACAGTTCCTTCCTGGATTTATGGGTGAGGACTATATCTGCGGAATCTCGAATCGATCCATTTTCGCAGACTGAGATTGCTGATCGAGATACGATAAGGGCGGTGAACTCCGGTTCAGCCGCCCTTCTTTTTTGCCTGCTACTCAGTGCCCCACCTTGTTTGCCCCTGGACAGTTCTCTATATTTCAGCGTTCATTGATTCGGCGATCTTTTCGTGGAGTTTTCGAGATGCAGTGTACCAAAACCCTGACCCTATTCCTCTTGATGCTGATCCCCGCCCACCTGTTTTCGCACACGGTGGGAGCCGATTTTGACGGCGACGGTTCAGTTGGATTTGGGGATTTCGTAATGTTCGCGCAAGGGTATGGTACGACACAGGAACGATTTGATCTGACAGCGGACGGAACGGTGGACTTCAATGACTTCGTAGCTTTTGTCGCGGATTATGGGAAGGTGACGCACGAGGAAGGGAAGACCGAGGTGGGCGAGAACCCTTCCACTTTTGGCTTGATCCAGGAGCACGTGTTCAACGAGAGTTGTATCAGCAGTTCCTGCCACAGCAGCGCAAGCGCCGCAGGCGGACTTTCGCTCGAGCCGGGTGCGGCCTACGTGAATCTCGTAGGAATAGGGTCCGAGAATTCAAACGCGAGGTCGGAGGGATTGCTTCGGGTGGCACCAGGGGATGTCGATCGGAGTTTTCTTCTGAAAAAACTGACCGGGTCCGGCGTGGGTTATGGAGATGCGATGCCCCGGGGGTTCGGGAGTGTCGACGGGATTGCGATCGATGCAATTACCAGCTGGATTCTCGCAGGCGCTCCCCGGGAGGGGCTTGTGGAAGGCGCACCCGATCTGGAGGCGATCGCCCGATCGGAGGACAGGTTTCAAGCGCCCGATCCGCCCGAGCGAGGGATACAAATTCACCTGAAGCCTTTTGCGATTTCGCCAGGGAAAGAGCGCGAGATTTTCTCCAGGACCACCCTGGGGACGACAGAAGATTTGATGGTGAACAAGATCGAAGTGATTCAGCCGGAGGGGAGTCATCACTTCATTATCTATCAGCTGAGGGAAGGAGAGGTTCCGCCCGAGGGGATCAGAGACCTGGACCCGACCAACTTGCTGCAGGCGATCGGGATATTTGGCAGGCGATTCGTGGTGGGCAGCCAAAGCCCCTACGCAGTGTTCGACTTTCCGGATGGCGTGGTGATTCAGATGCCCGCGGACAGGGTTTATGAACTGAATTCACACTTTGTCAATGTGTCAGGCGAGAAAACGGTCATCGGCGAGGTCTACGTCAATCTGCACACGATTCCCTCGGAAGAGGTGGCGCACGTGGTCAAACCGATCTTCATCAACAATTTTGGCTTCGAGGTGCCACCAGGTGAGACAGTGACGTCAGGATTGGACTGGACGCTTCAGGAAGACGTGCAGGTCGTGATGCTTGCTTCACATATGCACAGGCACGGGAAACAGTTCGAGGTTTTCAAGGGGGAGCAGTCGATCTATCAGAGTCTGGACTGGGCGGATCCGAAGACCCTGATGTACACGTCACCCCTGGAGGTAAAAACAGGGGAGCGCATCCGGTTCGAATGCACACACGAAAATGACGACAAAGATTTTACGATTCGTTTTGGATTTACTGCTGAAAACAATGAGATGTGTATCTTGCTGGGGTATTATTATTGAATCAGAAAGATCGCTCAGACAATACCCAGCTTCGATTTGACCTCGCCGCTTAGATTGGCGTTCGTGGAGATGGCCCCGTCCCCGCGAATATTTCGATCGCCCTTCCAGTCGCTGTAAACACCTCCGGCTTCTTCCACGATGGGCAGCAGCGCCGCACAGTCCCACACATTCATGATCGGGTCCAGCATCATCTCTGCCCGTCCGGTAGCCACCAGGACGTGGCCGTAACAGTCGCCCCAACCCCGGGCGAGGCGGACTTCCTTACGTAGATTTCTGTAGGCGTCCCCCTTCCCGTTCTCATCGAAGGACTCGAAGTCCGTTGCACACAAAAGGGCCTCGTTCAGGTGAGTAACGTTCGAGACGCCCGCAGGTTTCCCATTCCATTGACAGCCGAGTCCTTTCGCCGCACAGACCATTTCATCCAGCGCTGGAAGATGGACCACTCCGACCACGGATTCGTCGTCGATTTCCACACCGATCATAACACCGTAGAGGGGCACACCGTGGACGAAGGATTTTGTGCCATCGATCGGGTCGACGATCCAGGATCGACCTGAGTTCCCAGGGCGATCTCCGAATTCCTCGCCGATGATGGCATCCTCGGGATATCGGGAATGGATGAGTTCTTCGAGCTTCTGCTCAGCCGTGCGATCCGCAATGGTGACCGGCGAGTCGTCCGCTTTGCGATCGACTTCCACACCGGTTTGGAAATATTCGAGGGTGATTTGTCCTGCCTGGCGGGCGGCGTCGGTGGCGAAGTCCAGAAGTTCACGCAGATCAGGTTCGGGCATTGAAATACTCCCTGAGGGTTGGTCGGTGCAATGGATCAGCAAGCGATTGCGAAGATGATTTCTCCGCAGGGCTTCGAATCTATCATCGGGCTATATCCTTGTCAAGATGGTTGTGGAGATCTCCGACTGGGCAATTTTTGGACGAATTTTGAGACAAAATCGCCACCTTGTCCGCCTACTTTTGACAAAGTCAACTTTGTTCCGGTTTGCGACCCAGAATCCGCTTGATTTATACGCTGGAGTTGCTATATTTGTGGTGGAGATAATATCTCTAAAAGTGCCTTGAATCTACGTAAGGGTTGCCCAACAGGAAGTTATTCCACATTAATTTGTGGAACTTCGTCAATAACTTCGGCGCCTGGTAGGTTAGGCGCTTTTTTTTATCAGGAAGAGCCACGAGAAAGACTACTGTGCGTGATTTTT
>CAVOEZ010000505.1:0-4043 GCA_963694355.1 Latescibacteria bacterium UBA2968
AATTTGTTGTGTAGTTGTTGATCAAACAGATGTCTTCCATCTTCACACCGGCTTCTTCCAGCAAAATGCGTACGGTTTCCATCGCCTGTTCCGCCTGGGCTTCAGGATCACCCTTTCCGACGAATCCCTCGCCGTCCAAGGTTAATCCTGTACACCCTTCGATAAATACCTGGTCCCCCCCAACCACGGCCTTGCTGGTCCCATAGTCCAGTTCCGGAGCGAGGTAACCCCCTCTGGTGTTACTCTGTCTTAGCCTTTTGTGTGGCATGGTTGCAAACTCCTGGTGAAAACTGACAGCGGGCTTGTCCTGGTGTCCAGCAATCTATTCGAGTGTGAGAGATCGAGAGGATCACGCGCGGTGACGTGTGCGGGCCCGTTCCTCGAAGCGAAGAAAATGGGGATACGCCGAATGAGCGCATCCCCTTATTTGAGTCGTGCGGTCTCAGGTGCATTACACCACCGCTTCGCCAACGGTGTCGCAGTACTGTTCGAATAGAGAAACATTTTTTGTGATCATGTTCGGGTCATCACCCAGAAACATACCCACACAGCAGATGTCATTCTCGCGAATCGCGTTGCCGAGTGTCTCGAATCCTTCGATGATGGGTTTGTTACCACCCGCGAATAGCTTGTAGTGAACGATCGGGGTGGTGATTGTGGAGATCACGTCCAGCATGAGTTGGCGATCTTCCCCGTCCCACTTTTCTCCTTCGGAGACGTGATGAGCACTTTTGCTCCTGTCCGAAGGATTGTAGTAGCTGCACATCTGGTAATCCACTTCCAGATTGTCCCGAATCCATGCGTGAGCATCCGGCTTGTGTCCTGCAAATCCAATCGCCTTCAGATCGAGACTTCGCATCAATTCGACCGCTTCGTGGAATTTTTCGTGCTCACCCGAGGCGTGCCAGTTGTCTACGACACCTCCGTGCAGGTAGGCCCCAGTAGCGCCCAGTTCGGCCGCACCCTTGAGCCAGTCACGCCAGACATCGGGCTTTCCTCTTTCAGTACAGATCTGGGCGAACCACTGGATTTGGCCGCCTTCATCCCAGTATTCCTTCAAAAGGCCGAAGATGTGGTCGTCCGTCCTGCCGAAGAAGGTATCGATACCTGCCGCTTCGCTGGCGCGTAGTGTCGCTTTGATCTGATCGTTCGTATAAAATGCGAGCATTTCATCCGTACGTTCTTTTCCCTGGTGAGAGAATCCGCTGAAGGGGTTGCCGCCTATGGTCAGGCCGGAGACTCGGGCCCTGCCGATCTGGGATGTGCGCATGAATGACTCCTTTCTGATGCTTGCTTCGAGGGCTGGTTTTCTGGATCAGCTATGTAATCGTTGGTGGCAATGTACGAAATCAGTTGAGGAACCGGAAGTACGAATATCAGCGAATCCTTCGATCAATTTCCGAGATCTGGACGTTTAGACTGTGGGAGAGCCAGAGCATTTGAGTTGGGCCCTTTCAACGGCCTCAGCTGACCTTTGAAGGACGCAAAGGGTGGTATGGTGATGGGATCGTCAACAGGCGCGTATGATTGTTTTTGCACTGGTGTGGATGAACACCTATATCATGTCGTTCCCAGAATGGATTCGATCCTGGGGCCAGGTAAATGGGCTGATTAGTCAGGAGGGTTTGATGGATAAGGTTAAGGTGGGAATTCTCGGGCTCAGACGCGGGTTGAGCCACTTGCGCAATTTTCTGAATACAGATGAGGCTGAGGTGATCGGGGCGGCCGATCGGATTCCGCTGTGGAGAGATAGAGCCGCGGAATCTGTGCACAAGATGGACCGTGAGGTGACTTTCGTGTCTGAATTCGATGAGCTGCTGGAGATGAAACCCGATGCGGTTGCAATCGCCAGCAATGGTCGAATGCAGGCCGAACACGCGATTCAGGCATTGGAAGCGGGATGCCACGTGCTGAGCGAGGTGCCGGGCGCGATGAGCCAGGAAGAGATTTTGCATATTGCGATGACCGTAGAACGTACGGGCAAACAATACATGTTGGCCGAGAATTCGAGCTTTCAGAATTTTCTTCGATACTGGAGAAAATGGATGGTAGAGGGGAGATTCGGGGCAGTTTCGATGGCGGACGGGGAATACCTCCACTATTTGCCGGGTACGATGGTGAACACCCAGGGTGAGCATTTCCCGCCTTCGGAAGCCCGCGAGAAGCAGATGACGGATGTGCGCCCGGTCTGGCGAGCGGACCAGCCTCCGATCCAATATCTTACGCATGATCTGGGACCGCTTCTGGAGGTGCTTGACGACCGCGTGGTGTCCGTGAATTGCGTGGAGGCGCCGTGGTGGAATCCGGAGACGCCGCTGCGATCCGATGGCCAGTATGCCCTTTTCAAAACGGCGAAGGGTCGTCTGATTCGGATTCTTGTCACTTTGAACACTCGTCGTCCGGGTGCCCATAATTACAGACTATTTGGTACCCAGGGCAGCATTGAATGGTACTCGCACGAGGGTTTCTGCCGAAGGCTGGACCGGGATCGTGAAGAGAAGGAGGGATGGGAAAAGGTGGATATCGGAACGGCGCGTGCGGAATCCGACAAGGCATCCGGCCACGGAGGCACAGATATCTGGACCGCAATTACGTTCAGCAGAGCGCTTGTGGAAGGGAAACGCGTGCCTATTGATGTTTTCAGAATGGCTGACTATACGCTGCCGGGTATCCTTGCCAATCGGTCGGCCGAGAATGGTGGAGCCGCGATCGCTGTTCCCGATATCCGACGGGAACCGTTTGTCAATACGGAGTTCTGGGATCACGTGGGCATTCCCGATGATGAACCGGAGGGTACGAAGTATGTATCCGACTCCTCACAGGCCTATTGAAATTGCCCATTTGCTAAAACGGGATGTGTATTAGAATCAGAGTTTTAGGTTGCGGGTCGCAAAAAAATGCCGTTTTATCTTGACAATTCTGTCCGATAGAGAGATATTTTGGTCTGATTCGAATACAATTCGCAACTTATTAATCGGGAGGGAGCAACGTGGGAGTTGACGCGATTAGAAAGAGAATCAGGGCGCTGCGGACGGAGAGAGGGTTGAGGGCTCAGGATGTTGCTGAGATGGTGAAGATTAGCAGGCCATTTTATACTCAGCTCGAATCGGGTGCTCGGGGGTTGACCGCGATTTATCTGCTGAGGATCGCAAAAGCGCTGGATGTGACTGTCGGTGAATTGTGCGGCGAGCAGCTGGGTGACGACCAGGTTTCCGAAATGCGAGGACATCTGGTTCCCGTGAACAACGACCGTGTAAGAAGTATACTCAGTTCACTATTGCAGAATGGGGCCGAGCGTGATTCGGATTGGGAGATTGTGCTGACAGAGGCCTTAAAACAATTGAAGCAGCCAGGGCGGAAAGCGGGTTAACTGACCAGATTTCGCAGGCATGCGAAAGGGCGATTTGACAGGTGTTAAGCACCCGTCGGATCGCCCTTTTTGAATTTCGGGTTAAGGGTAGTGCAGTACAGGTGAATCAACTGGCCAGCAGTTCTGCGATGGCGCTCAGGAAGGCCTCGTGTCTGAACGGTTTCTTGAATGTGCGGAGGGCGCCATTTTGTAGCGCCAGTTTCTTGGGGTCAATATCTTGCCGATAGCCGAATCCGGAGACCTCTATGCCGGAGATGGCGATGATTTTAGCGGTTTCATCTTCGGCCTTGATATCCTTGATGATTTCCAGGCCGCCCCTGGACGGAATAAACAGGTCTGTGATCACAAGATCCGGTCGGTGCGTGCAAAATTTTGCGACCCCTTCTTCACTGGTTGCAGCCTCCTCGATTTCGTAATCCTTTGATTCCAGCATGTCGCGGATCATGCCCCGCATCATCAGATCGTCATCTATGACAAGGATTTTGGCCATAAAGTGTCCCGCGATAGTCGACCAGATCTTAGAGGACTTCTACCACTGTTTCAACCAGCTCATTCAGTTTAACGGGCTTGACCAGAGTCCGAATTGCTCCCAGTTCCTTTGCCTTTGCGCAATCATCTCCCAATCCCGCTGTAATGGAAATGATCTTCATTTCGGGATCCAGCCGTCGCACTA
>CAVOEZ010000506.1:0-4039 GCA_963694355.1 Latescibacteria bacterium UBA2968
CAGCTTCTGACAGTATTTCAGAATCGTGAGTGAGTGGCGCGGGTCAGCGGCTATGTTGTTCTGTTCACCGGTATCGCTTGCCAAATCGTACAGGAGAGGGGGAATCGTCTCATCTGCGAAATGGACGTATTTGAATTCATCGTCCCGAATCACCCAGAGCAGGCACTGGTGAGGATGGCGGTCGCGGTCGGAAGCGCGGAAGTCTTTCTCGTAATGGACCTCGGTACGTGGACCTGCAACGCCCGATCCGCGGATCTGCCCCAGCAGACTGGTCCCCTGGAACCGGCCGGGAATGGGAAGATCCACATAGTCCAATATGGTTGGGGCGATATCTATCGACTCGACAAAGGAATCCAGGCGGGCGCCACGGGAACGATCCGCCTCCGCAGACGGATCCCTGATGATCAGCGGTACACGCATCGTTTCGTCGTAGAAATGACCCTTGCCGGTCAGGTAATGGTCTCCGAGATATTCTCCGTGATCGGAAGAAAATACGATGAGGGTATTCTCCCACTGACCTGCTGCCTTGAGGGCGTCGAACAGGATGCCCAGGCACGTGTCCAGTTCGGTAATCATCCCATAGTAATTGGCCTGAGTCTCTCGGAGATCCCGTTCGGAGGTCAGTTCGGGATCTCGGTGGATGCGTTTCAGGTAAGGATGCTCGGACCGGCATTCTAACTCTGTTCGGTTAGGTACGGGCATTTGACCAGGGTCATACATATCGTTGTAGGGTGCAGAGCAAATCCTCGGGGGATGAGGTTTGATATAATTCAGGCTCAGCATCCACCCCCTATCGGCTCTGGATCGTATGTGTTCGATTGCAGTGGTGGTAATAAACCGGCACTCGCTGTCTTTTTCCGTATAGTGGGCGGGAAAACGGATCGGGAGGTGATCCCCCGGACCTTCATCGGGTACCTTCGGTTTGTGGATGGCTGCGTGACTGAGCAACTCATCCGGATAACCCCTCTCGCGCAGCAGTTCGAAATACGCTTCGGAGTCGTACTCGTGATCCAGAGCGACGTCGAATCCGGGCAGGAAATTGTCGTAATTCAGTGTGTAAGTCCTGGGGTCATCGCGCTGGAGGATGCGTGGGTCTACCGCGTAGTCGTTGTATCCCATCAGAGCGGGCTTGTACCCGCCTTCGCGAAGTGAGAACGCGAGATTCTCCTGCGCATCTACGAGAGGCGTCTGGTTGTCGACCGCTCTGGTGGAGCAGAGATAGCGGCTCGTGAATATGGACATTCTACTGGGTCCACAGGGGGAAGTCTGGACGAAGCACTTGCCAAACCAGGTTCCTTCGCGCGCAAGCGCATCCAGATTCGGAGTCTGGATGACAGGATGTCCCTCGATTCCGAGACAGTCGGATCGAAACTGGTCGGCCAGAATGAAGAGGACGTTCTTATGGTTTGGCATACAATCACTTTCCCTGGAGGTGAAGAGTGGCTGTTGTGGAGAATATCCGGAAGACATTTTGCGCTGAGCAAACTTGACTACCCGTTTCTGCTTTTACCCCTGAGGCGCTGACAAAGGACGTGAATGATCCCGCGAAGGACTTCGGCGTGGTCGGACATGAGTTCGTAGAGGAGATCGCCGTTGAGTCCCAGCAGCCGAGTGTCCTCATCCGCGGTAACGCTGGCAAGGTGCGGCTCGGGATCGAGAGTTGTGAGTTCTCCAAAGAAATCGCGTTCACCAAGGGTTACGAAGGTGTGGTCACCATCGTGTACACGAATCCTGCCATCCACGATGATATACATCGTCTGGCCAGATCCCCCGTTGCTGTAGATCTCATCTCCCTTCTGGAATTCCACTTCCTCCATTACCGACGCAAGATTGGCGAGTACTTCATCTGGCACCTTGGAGAAAATGGAGACGGATTTAAGCGTCATCACCTTTTCGATTGTTAAAAGCATCTGTCTATCCCCTTCCCGCCAGGTTTCGATTTTTGAGACGGTTCGCACGACCTGAGGACTCAAGTCATTCTGGAGTGTTTCAACATTCTGACGATAGGTCTCCGGATCCAAACGCGACAATGCCCAGGCAACGGTTTCTCTGACCAGGGGGTTTGGATCGTACAGGTTGGCCTGGATGGTTTCTACACACTCTACGGCTGATCGTGAGACCGCGGCGTGCAGCGCACAGGTCCGTATCCACGGCAGCACCCGTCGATCCTTGCAGGCGATAATCTCATGCAATCTCCCGACAAGATCCATTCTCTTCTGTGGAAAGTGTTCCTGCATCATATTCAGGCAGGCATGAGGCTCGAGATTCTCCAGCAAAGGGAACAAGATGGCCTTGAGATCGCGTGACAACGTGGTGTCCAGCACCTCGAGGGCGTAGGCGCGCTGCTGGCCGATGGCGTTGAGCAGATTCTCCTGGGCTCTCCGGACAAACGTGGGATCATAAATGAACGACAGCAGGTGGAAGCACCTCTTGTGAACCTGTTCCATTTCCTGGGAAATTGCGGTGTGGAGCAGTGCAAGGTCCTCGCTCATGCCGATGTTTAACGACGCGGCGAGCATCCAGGTGGCATCGGAAGCCTCTTCTCGGATCAGTCTTCTGATGTCTATGAGGTCGGCGTCCAGAGCTCGAAAGTCACACTGCCTGAGCGCCTGGAACACTTCCGAGCGGATGCCTTTGTCCGGACGATCGATCCAACCCTTGAGTCTCGAGACCGCCGCATCTCCTCGAATTCGGCCACAGACACCTGCGATTCGGATTTGGAGTTCTCTTGTGGTTCCCGGCTGGACGAAGGCTGACTCGAGAGCGGGGATCGCAGCATCTCCTCCGATCACCAGTGCTGTGGCTGCAGGCGTGTGATAGAGGTGAGTGGACAGATTTTGCATCACCATTGGCCACAATCGCGCACTCTTCATTTCTCCTGCGGCAAGCAAGGCGGCCTGCCTTACATCGGCATTCTCGTCCTGAAGCAGCTGGATCAGGGGGCGATAGAAGCTGCTGATCCGAACTTCCCCGAGGACACGTGCAGCGAAAATCCGCTCTTCCGGATCCTTTGCATTCTCGAAATCGATCAAGTATTGTCCCGCGAGCAACACACCGTCGATGCCGCCGCTGTGCAAAAGCCCTTCCATTGCACCGAGTTTGATTTCCGGATTGGGATGGTCTAGAAACGGAGCGACGTCTTCTATCACCTCGGCTTCACCAAGTCCACAAAAGGTCCTGAGGGCTGCCGCTCTCACCTTCGGTACGTTTTCGGTTTCAACGAGTTCCTTGACCGCCGGAAAAGCCATCGCGAGTTCCAGTCGCTGCACCCTGGACAGGACCTCCTCGCGGACCTCGGGCGACGGGTGGTCAAGCAGGTCGATCAGCAGGGGTTCGATGGGTTCCGATTCATGCCGCTCGAGGAGGTCGAGCGCGTAAATGATCTCCCCGGGATGAGGGCCATCCAGTTTGGCCTTCAAGATGTCGACCAGGGATCCCTCCTCAAGGGATAGAGATCCACCTTCAAGACTTCTGCCCCGCAAGGCCTCTGAGAGGGTTCGCCTGTATTCACGGTATACACCTGCGGAAACGGTCATCCAGGCAAACAAGAGGATGAAAATGGCGAACGGTACATATGCAACGCCTGCAGGTCCAAAGATCTGGAGCAGGATCAGTAAACCACCCGCCAGCCCTCCCGCGATGGGTCCGACCATGCTCTCAACAGCGACCTGAGTAGGAATCCTGCGCCTGGTATCGATGGGCTGATACAGGACAAGGAACGCCGGAGCGCTTGTTGCGCGAGAGAATACGAGGTCAACCATTTTAGTAATCAGGGCCATCCAAAAGAGCATCCCGACAGGACCAAACCCCAGCGTTGTAACGATCAGGAGGAGGGTGCAAATGGTGAGCAAGACAGGGCGAATACGCATTCCAATTCGTACCCCAAATTTGCTGAGGATGAGGCCCGTGGCAAGTGTCAGTATCAGAAGGGTGATGCCCTGAACAATACCGAAGAAGAGTCCAAAGAATCTTGCGAGTTCGTCCTGATTCTGGTAACGCTCCCGTGCACTGTCGAGAAATCTGAAATCGATGAGATAAT
>CAVOEZ010000507.1:0-4009 GCA_963694355.1 Latescibacteria bacterium UBA2968
TGCAATGTCCTGTCGTTTGACATAGAAGTCCTGATGTCGAACCTCCACGGAATAGTTGAAATCGTCCGGAAGGAGATCCAGAAATCTGTCCAAATCGGGAATCTGATCCGGACCGAAGTCCGGGGGAAGTTGAAGAAAAAGAGGGCCCATTCTGTCGTAAATGGGTTCTAGTGTGGAGAACAGATGTTCAAGGTGCGGTTTCGGGTCGATGAGGCGAGTTTGGTGACTAATCTTTCGGGGAAATTTGAAGCAGAATTGGAAACCATCTCGCGTATTTGAGCGCCATTTTAGAAGGGTGGACTCGGATGGAAGGCCATAAAAGGTAGAGTTCCCTTCAACCGCATTGAAAGTATCCCCGTACTGGTTCAGGAATTGTGCGGGTTTTGCATTCCTGGAGAATAGACTGCCGACCCAGGCCTTGTGGGTCCACACACCACAACCCAGATGGTATCGACGGAGGCTCAAGACACCTGCTCCGTGAGTTTGGCATTCAGGATTTGCATATTCTGGATGGCATTGCGGACTGCCTGTCCGCTGTAGTGATTGTTGTACGCCACTGCGACAAGATCTGTTTTTTGTGTCAGCGCGATTTGACCAAGGGCGAAGTCTTCAAGTTCGGTGATCGTGTACTCATAGTCGTATCTTGCGTTTCTGGATTCGGTACGCTGTTTTGATGTATCTCGGGGTCCTTTCTGATACCAGTTTTCCAGGTTTCTTCCGCTGTACCGAATATATCCCTTTGAATTTGTGGCGTAGGATTTTAGAGGAAAGGCGTCTTTGATCCTCGGGATGTCCGTATTGCATATCCCTATGCCTTGATCCTTCAGTGTCTGAAGCGTATCCACAGTATGCCAGCTGATGTGCCTGAATTCGATATGCACGTCAAGGCTTGCTCCCAGCGCAACTTCTGAAACCGAGGTCAAATAGTCCAGTTTCCGCTTGTCGTATCGGACAAAGTCTCCAAGCTGAATGAGAAAGGAATAAAACTTTCCAGCCTCTGAGATGGGCTGAACAGCCTGGACATTCCGAAGCATGATCTGCTCACCCTCTTCGGCCTTCCAGGTCCTTGTGTGTGAGATTTCTCGATTGACTTTTACGGAATAAGTGAGGGATTCGGTTCTCTTGCATAGGCTCTCGAAATATCCCTGATCCTGCTCCCGGTAAAAGGTGTTGTTGATTTCGACAAACGGAAAGTATCGCTGGTAGAATTGGAGACGATCCTGGTTGCCGAATTCACCTTTGTATCCCCTGGGGGGATTAAATGTGCCTATCCAGTCGTCAAAATGATAACCTGAAGTTCCGAACAAGTATCGGTGCTTCCCAAGGTCCGGCGGAAATGGCATAGGTTCCCATTGAACTGCCGTGTTCTCGGGTTCCGATATGAGTTCGAAGCCGTCCATATCCGTCTTTCCAATTGCTGTTTGATGATTTCCCGGGCGAATATACTAAGAATTCCGGGTGATGACACATGTGAGGGATGCGAATTACAAAAAATAAAACCGTCTGAACGCGCTCAGACGGCAAAAGGTGATTCAGAGGTTCAGGGAGACTAACGGCCGGGAGGATATATTGTATATAGCGCCTCTGCGAAACGTCTGCCCAGGTCAAGATAACCCGCACTGTCATAATGCGCACTGTCGGAATATCCATAGCTGGAGGTGGTGGTGACCAGCGCAGCGTGCGGATCTTTTTTGACATATGCTGCCTGTGCATCCTGAATGATTTTGCCGTAATCCCACACCATTTCATCCTCGTCCTGTCCGGAGTCGGATATTTGCCCAATGACCACCGGTATATCGTCTCGGTGGAATGCAGCTCGAATGGTTTTCATCAGGAGTGTTAGATTGTCCAGATAGCGAAGGGCTGCTTCCCTGGTGTAGTAACCATCACTTTCTCCCTGCATCCAGATGATCCCCGAGGGAACCAGTGTGTCCGGATCACCGTCGGCGTCGATGTCTTGCACGCTTATTGCCGATCTGAGTGCCGCAAGGAAGTGGTCATACTGATTGATGCCTTTCCCAGGTCCCTCACCGGAATCGAAGAATGGGGTCCAGCATCCGGCGTTTCCTGATGCTGAGGAGTCTATCGAAGTAGCCCCGCGAGCGTATTTCAGGATGGCGATGGAGGATTGTGGATCGAGTTGCCTCAGACGCCTGGCGAAGGTGAGTTCAACGCCGAAGCGGTTGGTATAAATGTTCGCCAGCCCGTTGGACTGAAATCCGTTCCCGTGCCCAGGCCGCAGCTCTGCCCAAATTCCCTTTCCGTCTTCAGCAACCCCGTCTGACGCTGGATTTCCGTGATAGATCATCACTCCTGAAACTTGCCCGCCGAGTGAGTCCGGCAGTTCACTGACACGTCCGTGACCAACCATGTTGGATTGGCCGCCGAGAAAATAGAGTTTGTAGACTTTGGCGTGAAGTGGCGCAACAAGCGACATCGAAAGGATGATGACAGCGAAGCGTTTCATAAGAAAATTGTCCCGGAATTCGGTCTATTAAGTTGTTTACACGAAACAATTTACTATTGAACGAGGTCCAAGCTTACGGTATTTCAGAAACACACCATAAAATTTATATGAAAGCGTCCCGGGATTGGTCAGGTGGGCAGGATTGTGGGAATAAAGTCTAAGATCATTTTAAATCTGGACCGTGATCCGGAATTCAGGCAAGATTTGTCTCAAGCAAATCTGCCTTGTGTCGATTATATAACTGTTGTCATCAGGACCTTATCCCTTTGACCGCCGGCCCTCCCCTTTTGAGGCGCCGGCGTTTTTTTTTTTTCGTGTGAAGCGCATGAATTGATCTATAATGACGACCGATTTTACCCGGGTGTATAAAACCAAAAAGCCCGGCAGAATCTGCCGGGCTTTTTGGTTGGTAATCCCAAAATGACTAAAGACCTGATCTCCCCCAATCAGGCCTCTTGGCCGATTTCTTTGAGAGAACCAATAAGGGATAAAGGGGAACTGCTTCAATATAGTCCGTCACTGTACGCAAGTCAAGGTGTGTTTGGAACCTTATCCCCAATATATTGTATGAATATTGCTAATTTCTTATGTAGATTGCTGTTTAAAAGATAGTTGCGGTCATTTTTATCTTGTCAATCCTTCCAATAGATCGTTCGCTCCAAGTGCAATGTTGCAGAGCCTGTTATTTAAGGTATTTTCCCCTGGATGGAAAGGTTGTTTTGTATGAAAGTAACTCCCCGGATGGTTAAGGAGATTCGGACGGAACTCGAACTGACCCAGGAAGAGTTCGCACAGAAAATCGGATCCAGTCTTGGAAGCGTGAGTCGATGGGGAAATGGGAAGAACAAACCTGGTAAGATGGCCTCGAAACTGCTAGAACTGATGGCAAAGGAAGCCGGAATAAACGGGAAGTGATAGAGACAGACAGAATTTTGGTATATTTCCCAAGGACAATAAGTCCGCGGGTTTTTTTATTATGTAAAAAGATCCGAGATTGATTGCAAGGAGATGGATTCGACTCCTTAAGGATACCGGGTAAATTTCTCTTGACAGGCTTCCGAACTCAAATCATAGTATATTAAAGTAGCATGATCGTCTGGAAGCGAAAAGGCCGTCGGGACGCGTCCGAGGTTTTTTTGCTTTTTTGATTCCCAGGGCGAAATTATCACAAGTGTAGCGTTTCAAGTAATCCCACACCAATATATTACTGGGAGAAACAATGTCCAATTACAGTACAACGATTCGATCCTTTCTTTGTCTGTTCTTTCTCCTTGGCTTGAACGGGCTTTACAGTCAAGCCGAAGGTGCCGACGCGCAACCCAGCCAGGTATCAAATGGGAGCGCCGATATTCAGTTCGAGGCAGATGAAACACTTTCGGATGCCATCGAGTTGCAGGCCGATGGCGGGCAAACCGTAGTGGTCGAATTCTATGCCACGGGCTTCAGCAATACCGTTGGTCTTTCGACTACGCTGCAGGTGAGCGACCCCAGTGCAATAACGGCTGTAACGGGAGAAAAGAAGCAGGGCTATTCCTTCCCGGC
>CAVOEZ010000508.1:0-4004 GCA_963694355.1 Latescibacteria bacterium UBA2968
TGAGGATCCGAAGATCATCCTTCAACAGCTTCTTGCAGAGGCCAATTTTATTTTCGAGGAAGACCGAAAAGTCTGCAGGATGATTGGCAAAAATGGAGCGGAGCTGCTTGAAACAGGGAATACGATACTGACCCACTGCAATGCGGGAGGGTTGGCCACCGCGGACTATGGTACAGCGCTTGCGGTTGTTTACGCGGCAGTGGAAGAAGGCAAGGAGATCGCGGTCTTCGCCGATGAGACCAGACCCTTGCTTCAGGGGTCCAGACTAACCGCGTGGGAGCTCCAGCAGAGCGGCGTAGATGTGACCGTGATCTGTGATAATATGGCAGGAACCGTATTAAGACAGAAAAAAATCAATTGCGTGGTTGTGGGTGCAGACCGGATTGCGGAAAACGGAGACGTTGCCAACAAGATTGGTACCTATGGCCTGGCAGTGCTTTCACGGGAGCATAATGTACCCTTTTATGTTGCTGCCCCCCTCTCCACGATCGACATGACCCTCGCCAATGGTGATCTGATTCCAATTGAGGAGAGAATGCCTGAAGAAATTACCCAGGGGATGGGCAGGCAAACCGTCCCGGAGGGTGTTCGGGTATACAATCCGGCCTTCGACGTCACCCCCAATGAACTGGTCTCCGCAATCATCACAGAGAAGGGTGTGGCAAGAAAACCATTCGATACGGTCTTCCAATCCTGGCTCTCCTGAGCCCAGGCATGGTTCCATATAGTAACTGCTACAAATCAAACCACAACATATAGCGTCCTTTTGCTCTGTGTTCCCAGCTTCGATTCTTAATCCCCTCCGTGCTGCCCTCTGTTTTCACGTAACCTCCTGGTTTACCACAAATTAAGAGTTGACAAAAGTCGAATTGGGTCTTACTATTTAGATCCTGGGTATATGCAAGGAATACAATAGGTTGGGCTGATTAGCCTTGGGTGACGTCTGTGATTTTATTCCGGATTCTGCTGTTGTTTAGTTTGTCAGCTCTGGTGAGCTGTGCCACCCCCAGGGTAGAGAGCACTCCTGTCGTATCCGGCAGTCTACGAGAAGAATTCGATCCTCAGACTCTGAAAGATGACGACTTTCTGCTCCAACCGGATTCAGGTCTTGCGAATGGGTCCGGCAGCCGACCCATCTTTCCCGGAACAAGCCTGAAGAGTCAGGCGCAGGGTTACAGGGTACAAATTGGGGCCGTACTGGATCGATCCAAGGCCGAAACTCTGCAGAAGAAGGCGCGAACCCAATTCCGGTCACCGGTCTACGTCTATCACGATTCCCAAACACGACTTTACAAGATTCAGATTGGAAATGGCGAAACAGCGAAAGATGTAGAACACTTCAGAACAGAGGCCAAGAGCCTGGGCTATAAAGAAGCCTTCATCGTACGTACCAGGATAGAGATCTCCGGTGAACCCGTGAATGGGCCTGTCAAAACCCGGGGATATCGCCTCCAAATATTCTCTGGCTCCAGTCAGCTGGCTGCGGATCAGGCACAGGCAAAAGCAAGAGAGCTGCTCCAGCGGACCGACATTTATGTGGAATTCGAGCCCCCCTTTTTCAAGGTCAGAGTAGGCAATTTCAGCAGCAAGAAATCTGCAGAAGCCTATTTAAAAACGTTGATAGAATCCGGATACGATACCCCCTTTCCTGTTGAAACCATGATTCTTGTATCCCCGGAATAAGGCTCCCTCCCGAATTATATCATCCTTGCCAACCGTTATAGGATTGGCAGGATGTTCGCCGGGTGATTCACGATGAAACAATTCCCACAGCCAGGCCTTAAATTGGCATCCTGCACGTTGGTTGTACTGTCCTTCCTGGGCTGTGCCGCCACAATGCAGAAGACCCACAGGGCCCCCGACGGTGTGGTCCTCTCCAATGATGAAAGGGTCGCAAGTACCGACAGCCTCTCTATTTCCCCAACCCCTTCCCCCACCGCACGTGTACGTCTTCATCTGAACAGTGCCTTCAAACAGCTCGAATCGAACCGTAGGGATTCGGCCGCGGTTTCGCTGGACAGGGCTACCATTTTACTATCCGAGCTACTGAGCAAGCCCGATTCCGGAATCTCCAGCAAGCAACTTTCAGGTCTGGTCAGAGTCACGCTTGAGTTGAATAAAGATATGCTTCCCCCTTCGGCACCGATCCTCCCCGAATCCACACTTCATTATCTCCTGACCGTTCTCCCAGACAGTGTAACTGCCCACATTCGAGAACATCCCTACTACGCAGAATTCTGGATCAGGAAGATCGCCGGTTCTTCCGATGTCCCCGTCGACTACCGTCCAGAAGTCCTTGAGCACATCCGGTACTTCCTCAACGATGGCCGTGAGGTCTTCAAGCTTTGGCTCTCCAGGTCTGGTGTGTTCACACCTCTCATTCAGGAGGCACTGACAGAGGCGGAATTGCCCAAAGACCTGGTCTACAAAGCCATGATAGAAAGTGGATTCAATCCCAGAGCGTATTCGCGGGCGGGAGCTGCAGGTCTGTGGCAGTTCGTTTCCGCCACTGCGCCCATGTATGGGTTAAGACGCAACTTCTGGATTGACGAAAGACGAGATCCCGAAAAGTCCACTCGTGCGGCCATCCAACACATCAAGCACCTCTACAATCTCTTCGAGGACTGGCGTCTGGTAATTGCCGCCTATAATTGCGGGCAAGGCAGATTAGGCAGGATCATAGAGAGATCCGGCACGGAAAACTTCTGGAAACTCAAAGGGCTGCCAAAAGAAACGCGAAATCACGTACCCCGCTTTATGGCTGCCCTGATTATGTCGAAGGATCCCGAATGGTTTGGGTTCACCGATGTGGTTTACCAGTCGCCATTCTCCTATGACCTTGTCGCAGTGTCGGAATGGATCGACCTGGGTCTGGCTGCCGAATGTGCCGGTTCAACGCTCGAGTCTATGAAATTCCTCAACCCTGAATTGCGTGTGGGGTATACGCCCGCACCACCTTTCACCCAGATCTACCATCTACGCGTTCCGGCAGGCTCAAAAGACAGATTCCTCACGAATTATGAACGCATTCCGGCAGAGCGAAAGGTGCAAATGGTTGAGTATCGCGTTCGAAACGGTGACACCATTTCTGGAATCGCCAACAAGATGCAGATCAGCACCAGAGCGATAATGGATGCAAATGGCGTTCAAAACCCGAAACGTCTGCGCGTAGGCACACGCCTCAAGATTCCGATTCACCCCGGAGGGCGACGGAATTCGGAAAAACGCAGAACTCTGTCGACGTCACCGGACAGGAATAGCCACGACAGACACACCTACAGGGTTCGCAGAGGTGATACGCTTTGGGGGATTGCAAAAGATGAAGGAATCACGCCTGATCAGATTCGCACATGGAATAGTCTGACCGCACCCGAACACATCTTCCCAGGAGACAGACTGGTGATCTGGCGCCCCAAAAGTGCCACTGACCCACCTGGCATGGGTGATTTCTACCTAGTACGACCAGGCGACACGCTGTGGGAAATTGCACGGGACCACGACACCAGCGTAAGAAATCTAAAAAGATGGAACGGCATCCGCCACGCATCAAACCTGAGAGCAGGTCGGAAACTTCTGGTGCGACCGATAGAATCGACTGAGGCTGACTGATGAAAACTGTCAGCAATATACTTCTGCTTTTGCTAGCTATTCTGATCCAGACTTCGTGGGTCGGAAAAATCATGATTATGGAAATAAAGCCGGACATGGTGCTGATTGTTCTGGCATACATCGGCCTCTCTCGAGGGCAAATCGAGGGAACACTTTATGGTTTCGCCTCGGGATTCCTGCTGGACGTTTTTGACCCGAACGCGATGGGAGTTAATGCCCTGGCAAATAGTCTGGTGGGTTTCGCCGTAGGGTACTCACGGATCGGAATCGTTGCTGAAGACTTCCGAGTCAAAGGTTTACTCCTGTTTCTGACAGTATTGTTGCACGATCTGGTATACTTCACATTCGTCTCGCTTCCAGATCTGACCCTGATTCCAATACGGCTGATTCAGGTC
>CAVOEZ010000509.1:0-3997 GCA_963694355.1 Latescibacteria bacterium UBA2968
CACGCCTTGATTACCGCAACCGAGTGTGCGTATCTGCTCAGCAGGAATTCGAAGTATCTCGAGTTTCTCAGGTCCCAGATTGACCACTTTCTCGATCTTGCAATCACGCAGGAAGGGAATCTGCTGATTCCTTACAAAATGGGTCCCGAGGGATGGTTCGACTACCGACCGCTTGACCCGTATATCCTCAGCCATCTCTGGCACGCCTCCTCTGAGGACCAGGATTGGGACAGGTTGGAGAGACTCAGAACGAGTGTTCACAACGGACCACACGCTTACGCATATGCCGATTCGCCCGATCCGCCGGAACCCGGGTCAGAGGAGTGGCGTCCGGATGGTGAGTTCGACTGGAATCACGTACGGGATGATCTTTACGGCAACAGGTTTGTCGAGAATGAGCCCGCGCATTTGCGATTTCTTGCAGGAGATAATCCCGAATGGCCAGATCGAATACTCGAGGCTACGTTCGCGCAGGTTGAGCGAAATATGAGTCGCCTGAGAGATGACGAGTATGTGCATCCCTGGAAGAGCCAGACGCTTACGGCGCAGAATCCCGTGTTTGTGGCAGGGTTGGGACAGATGACTCTGGGTGCGCCGAATCCGTGCTTCAATGGCGGGCTGCTGTGTTCTCGTCTAAGGTATTTCGATGCAGAGGAGGAGAGACCTGGCTTGCCTCAGGATGTGTCCGCTCTGGTTGAGCAGATTGGGCGCGACCGTACCGTGGTCAGAGTCGTAAATACCAGTCGATCCGCGTCGCGACGGATGGTGATCCAGGCGGGCGCCTACAGAGAGCACAAGTTCACAGAGGTTCGGTGGGAGACCGGAGATGGAAGGCCGTTGAAGCAGATGGTGGAGGCGAGTTTTCTGGAGGTCGTTTTGCCGCCAGCTGCCAATGTGCTTCTCGACCTCGGGACCAGTACCAATATTTGCGAACCCACCTATGCATTTCCCTGGGACGATTGAGCACGGGAATGACACGGAGTGAATCGGTTTGGGACAATCCAGTTTGTCAAAGGATGAAGAGCGCTTTGCCGAGCGGGTCAGAAAGGCCTGTATCGAGGCAGCGATCGAGGGGTATGAGCACGCGGGTATGAGCGGCCTCTGCCAAGAAGGCGCCTGGGAGGCTGCCATTAGTGCAATTCAGATGATAGATGTGAAGGCGCTCGGTTCTGAAGAGGATGGTCAGCAAGATGACAAATAGCACACCAGTCAGAGAGAAGAGGGGACAGATTTGAGTTTGTTCGATGTCAATTGTATGCTTGGACCCACGAATACAAATCGTGAACCTGCATTCCGGTCTGCCGAAGATCTGCTTGCCGAGATGAATAGGGCGGGGATTGCCGAAGCTCTTGTTTATGCGAGCCAGGCGAGAATGGCGCATCCTGCCGATGGGAACAAAGCTATTCTTTCAATGACCAAAGGACATTCAAGACTGCATCCCTGCTGGGTGGTATTGCCGGCTGCCACTTCCGGTATGGGATCGGCTGAGGCGCAGGTGAAACAGATGCTGGAACAAGATGTGAGAGCGGCGAGGATTTTTCCGGTCGAGCATAACTTTCCTGTCCTGGAGCCCGTTCTTAGGAGCATGCTGATTGCTCTTTCGAATGAGGGTATCCCTCTGATCATAGATGTGGGTCGCACCGGCTGGGGACAGATCGTGCAGGATTGGCGAGCTGTGTTCGAGATTGCCGAGTGTTATCCAGATCTACCGCTGATCCTGCTCAGAGAAGGGGGCACGACGGAGCGCATTCTGTACGAGGTATGGGACGATCTCCAGAATATTTATCTGGAGACGTCCTATATGCAGGCTTCGCGAGTTCTTGAGGAGAATGTGGAACGCTTTGGGGGAAAGCGCCTGCTGTTTGGATCAGCGATGCCGCAATACGATCCTGGAGGTGCCCTCGGTCTGCTCAACGGGGCGCAGCTTTCAGCGGACAGCTATTCAGATATCGGTGGGAATAATCTTCGGCGGCTGTTTGGGCTGACGGAGAGCGTGTCGACCAGGCCGAAGTGGCCCTGTGGTCCGGAAGGATTTCGTGTGTTCGACATCCACGGTCACATAGGGCTTTGGCCAAATAAGTACTATTCCGACGGAAGCGCCTCCGAGATGATTGAGCGGATGGATCAGACAGGCGTTGAACGTCTCGCAGTTAGTGACATTCTGGCGATTGGCCCGGATTACAGAGCTGGTAATGACAGGATTGGGGAAGCAGTTGCGGCATATCCGGATCGGCTATTGGGATATGTGGTTTACAATCCCAATTATGAATCTGAGATGGCAGATGAAATGAAACGGGGATTCGATGGGCTGGGCTGTACGGGCATCAAGTTCCATTGTGCCCTGCACGAAACCTCTACAGAAGACCCGCGGTATCGATCTGGGTTTCAGACGGCTCAGGTGAGGCAATGTCCGATTCTTTGTCACGTTCACCAGGGCCCGTCGCCTGATTTTCTGATGCGTATTCTGGGGGACTATCCAGAGGCGAAATTTATATACGCTCACGTAGGAGGGGGGGCCAAAGCCGGGCTCGAACCTTTTCTCGAGGTAGCGAATTTTCGTCCCAATCTCTTTTTCGATCTCGGCGTTTCCCAGATGCCCAGGGGCACCCTGAAGTGGCTGGTCGATCGCGTGCCTTACGAACAGATTTTGTACGGTTCCGATCATCCCCTGAACGAATTTACATTCCAACTCGGTCGGGTGATTTACGCAGACATTCCGGATGATGTGAAGCGCGCCATTCTCTGGGACAATGCAGCAAGGATTTTTGGTGTGAAGGAATTTGTGGCGTTTGGACCTGTTCCAGTTTAAGGTGGAGCAAAGCGTCAAATCAGGATGAGACAGGCCGAGTGGTGAACACAGTGACCGGTGTGTATTCAAACGGGAGACGAGGTGATGGCCAGCTACAAGGTTGCGATTATCGGAACGGGTCGGATGGGGGGATTGATCGATGACGAACTCTCAGGCAATCAGTTTTTCTCGCCCTATGGACATTTCAGCGCCTACCAGGCGATCGAAGAAACCGAGGTGGTGGCGGTAGCGAACCGGGGTGAGCGTCGCCTGGAGACATTTTGTCAGCGATTCGATTTCGAAAATGGTTATCTCGATTACAGGGAGATGATCGAGAAGGAGAAGCCCGACATCGTGAGTGTTACGACGCCCTCATTTGCGCGCGCGGAACCGATCATTTTTGCGGCAGAGCACGGTGTCCGGGGGATCTACTCTGAAAAGGGATTGTGTGCATCGCTGGAGGAGGCAGACCGAATCGCCTCTGCGTGTAGGGAGAATCAGGTTGCCTTCAACTGGGGTGCGATGAGAAGACATCATGACGGTTACAAACGAATGCGTGACGCGATCCAGGAGGGGGAGATCGGAGAGCCGCGTTACGTGACGATGCAGGCGTATACCGATCTCATCAAGCACCATCCTCACACACTGGATCTGGTGGCGATGCTTGTTGGCGATCGGAATCCTGAATGGGTGGAGGGCACGCTGGCCCGCCCGGGCAGTCTCCTGGCAAGTGACTCCGCAGCATCCAGGACACGATCCTATCCTGAATATGACGCAGCTCGGCACGCGTTTATTCCGCCCGAGGGAGAGGAGATCGCTGATCCGATGGTAGATTTCTTCAGAGTTGGCTATGCCGGAGGTGTGGAAGGACATTTTCTGCCGATGCAGGGGAGATTCGACGTGGAGGTCTCCGGTACGGAAGGTTGGGCCTATGCCTGGGACAACGGTGAAACGATCCGCATCAGAAAAGGCCGGAAGTCGGATAAGGCCGTGTTGGAGGTGAGTATCAGACCCTCAGGTGAGAGTCCAACGGTTTGTACGATACGGGATATCCTTCAGGAGATTGAGACGGGAACACGGACTTCGGGGAACATCGATGTGACGATGTCCTCAGTGGAGGTCCAATTTGCCCTGGCCCATTCCCATTTGCAAGATGGCACCCGAGTGAAGGTGCCAGTGTCCGATCGAAAACTGTATATACCAGGGGGA
>CAVOEZ010000510.1:0-3978 GCA_963694355.1 Latescibacteria bacterium UBA2968
CCAATCACCAGATTCTGGAATAAAGTCCGCCCTGTTCCTCGCCGGTCTGGGTGTGGAGGGTGTCGTTGAACTGGTTCAGGACACATCCGGCGAAGATGACCTCGAAGTTCTGTTCAGGCGCTCGAAATGCAGAATCGAAAAGGGACGTGTAGAGGATGGGGAGGGACATCAGCTAAGCATTTCGGGGCCGCTTGAACTGAAAGCGGCCGAGCATGAACTGCCCGGGGAGGCGGGGGCCGCGATAGTTCTGCTTTTGACAGCTGCTGTTCTGGGCAGGTCTGATCTCACCGTTAAACACGTAGGTGTCGATCTCAAGAGCCGACGAATGATGGATCTGCTTCGAAGAATGAATGTGAAATTCGAGCTGAAACGCACACAGACCGAATCGAAGTTTCATACACGCCAGATTCAGGTCAAGGGTTCCGAGCTTCGTTCTGTAAAGATCTCCAATGAGTACTCCAGGCTGTTTCTGAATGAATTGCCTCTTCTGGCTGTGATCGGAGCTTCGTCTCCTGGTGAAACCATTATCCGAGATGCAGCGCTTTTGCGGGAAGGACCTGTCGATTGCATTTCGGTGCTGGTGGAGAACTTGCGAGAAATGGGAATTCAGGTGGGTGAAATGCCGGATGGATTGGTGATCAAAGGTGGACGGTTGCAGGGTACCACCGTGGATGCGAAAGGGGATGCCCGTATCGGACTCGCCATGATTTCAGGTGGATTTGCAGCCGATGGAGAAACAACGGTCGTCAATCCGGGACCGGTTCGGGAGCATTACCCGGGCGTCCTGGAAAGACTCGGTAGTTTGGAAAGAGTTTAAGGCGACGATTGCTTGATATACAAACGAGGGAGTGGCCATGAAACTGATTGTCCGTTTAATGATGCTTGCGCTCGTGATTTTCCTGGGCGGTGTGGTCTTTATCAGATACACCTACGGCTGCTCGTGGAAAGAGAGCTTTGAGATTGCCGATCAGTTCGTTGCCGACTTGATCGGCTGAGGCGCGTTTTGAATATCACTTCAAAATCCAGGATTCTGGGCGTAATCGGGGATCCTGTTGCACACTCGTTTTCCCCTCTCATGCACAATGCCGCTATAGCTGCCATCGGTGAGGATTATGCCTATGTGGCATTCCATGTGTTGCCAGAAAATGTCGGTCAGGCTGTAAACGGAATGCGGGCCCTGGGGATCAGAGGTCTGAATGTGACCATTCCCCATAAACAGACCGTGATGGAGTATCTGGATAGAATCTCTGAAGAGGCACTGGCGGTCGGGGCTGTCAATACGATCTCCCTGGAAGACGGTGACCTGGTGGGATACAACACCGATGTCTACGGTCTTTCCACGGCTCTGGAGAGGGTTGCCGGCCTGCAGCAGTTTCCAGAATGTTGTGTCGTACTGGGAGCGGGTGGGGCTGCGCGTGCTGCGGTATACGCACTGGGGACAAGGCAGGAAGTGAGAACAGTAACCGTGCTCAATCGGACATTGGCCAGAGCTGAGTCCCTCGTACGAGATATGGAAAAAATCACGGGCAAGCCTATGACTGCCGCAGTTCTGGAAGAGGAGACACCCCTGGCACACTTCGCTGATGCCGGATTGGTTGTAAATGCAACATCCCTGGGTATGTACCCGCACATTGAGGGATCTCCGCTGTCGAGTGAGAAAGCCCTCCATTCGGGCACGGTCCTTTATGATACGGTTTTCAATCCACTCCAGACAAGATTGATGTCGCAATTCCAAAGTGTTGGTGCCAGCGCCTATGGCGGACTGGACATGCTGGTATATCAGGGCGCCAGATCCTTCCAGATCTGGACGGGCATAGAACCATCCAGTGATGTGATGAAACAGGCCATTGTGGGTCGGTTTCAATCCTAACGGTGGATGAAAACGTCCATATACGGCCCGAAGCCAAGCGGGTTTTTGTACGCAAGATGTTCGATGGTATTGCCGGCACATACGATCTTCTGAATCATCTCCTCAGTGTCGGAATTGACATCGTTTGGAGAAAGCGTACGGTCGAGGGGTTGGGGATTCAACCGGGCTGGCTTGTGCTGGATCTGGCTACGGGAACTGGCGACCTCGGATTCGAGACTGCAGCGAGGCATCCTGGTACGCGAATTATTGGTGCAGATCTGTCGGTTCCAATGATGCAGGTTGGAAGGCAAAAGGCCTTACGTGGCAATGGAGGGGTATGTTTTGTTTGCGGAGACGCTGAGCGACTGCCCTTCAATGACCAGACTTTCGATGCGATTTGTATCGGATTTGGAGTTCGAAATTTCGCGAGACTGAATGTCGGCCTTGGAGAAATGTGCCGGGTACTGAGGCCGGAGGGAAAGCTCGCGGTTCTGGAATTTTCGAAACCCCGAGCAGTTGTGCTACGTACGCTGTATCTGTTCTATTTCAAGAATGTGTTGCCCCTGATAGGTCGTATCGTGTCAAAGGATCCAGGAGCATATCAATATCTTTACGAATCGGTCATGCTGTTTCCCGAAGGGGAGGAATTTGAGGACCGGTTGGAAAAGTCCGGATTTCGAAACCCGAGAACGATCCGCCTTTCCCTGGGGATCGCCAATTTGTATTTGGCTGAACGGGCCTGAATTTCCTTTGTAGTTTAGTCAGGCTTCCTTTTCTACGCCTGTTAATCTGGAGTATATTTACTTGTCGATTTCATTTTCAGAGGAGATTGCGGGCATGCTGGCTGAGCCGGCGAATCTTTCCGCGGCCGATCTACTTCCACTCATCGAAGTTCCGCCTGAGCCTGAAATGGGTGACTATGCATTGCCCTGTTTCACATTGGCAAAGACATTTCGCAAGTCTCCTAACCAGATCGCCGAAAATCTTGCGTCGAGCGTAACGCCCACGGAGCGTATTAAGGAAGTGCGCGCTACAGGACCCTATCTGAACTTCTTCATAGACCCGATTGCTCTCGTACGGGAGACTATGGGGGCCATATTTTTGAAAGGGCAAGAATTCGGTACCGGCACCGACGGATCTAGAAAGACGGTCGTCATTGACTTTTCTTCGCCGAATATTTCCAAACCCTTCACCATCGGACATTTGCGAACAACGGCCATTGGTCACTCACTTGGCCGGATATACGCTGCGCTTGGCTGGAATGTTGTGGGCATAAATCACCTTGGAGACTGGGGTGCACCCCACGGGATGAACATTGCGGCTTACAAACTATGGGGAGACGAAGAGGCTCTGCGAAAAAACCCTCCCTATGAACTTTTTAATCTTTACGTAAAATTCAACGCAGAATTGGAGAAAGATCCATCCCTTATCGAGGCAGTGCGGTCCTGGACTCGAAAACTGGAGCAGGGAGACGAGGAAGCCCTTTCGCTCTGGCAGTGGTTTCGTGACGAAACGATCAAGGATTTCCAAAAGATGTATGACCGAATGGGAATCACCTTCACGGAAACCATAGGGGAGAGTTTCTTCCACGAAAAGGTGGATGCTGTGGTGGAGGAATTAAGGGAGAAAGAGCTTGCAGAGGAGAGCGAGGGGGCTCTGGTGGTAAAGCTGGATGACTTCGATATGCCTCCCTGTATTTTGCAGACCGGGCATGGAACAAGTCTGTATCATGGTCGGGATCTTGCGGCCGCGATGTATCGCAAGGAGAAATACAATTTCGACCGGATGATTTACACCACCGATGCAGGTCAGTCTCTCCATTTCAAACAGTTCTTCAAAGTGCTGGAATTGGCAGGATACGAATGGGCTGAAGATTGCGTTCACGTACCGTTCGGTGTGATCACTTTCAAGGATGGCCGGATGTCGACCCGGCGAGGGAATGTTATTTTTCTTGAAGACGCGCTGAACCGTGCGGTGGAACTCACAAAACAGATCATTGAAGCTAAGAATCCTGACTTGCCTGACAAGGAGCAGATCGCAGAGGATGTAGGGGTAGGCGCTGTGATTTATGCAGACCTGGATTCGAGGCGGACCAGGGATGTCGTTTTCGATTGGGACGAGATTCTGAA
>CAVOEZ010000511.1:0-3946 GCA_963694355.1 Latescibacteria bacterium UBA2968
GAACAGGAACGCCAGGTTCCGGTAGGAGGGGAAAACGACCGCTACGACCACTGCAATGAGGGAAAGAAATCCCGCAACGAGAAAGAACCGCTTCCAGCCTTTGTTCAATGGCATCAAGTCTTCCTTATTTACACGTTGGGTATTAACGTGTAAATGTAGGTTGGCCCAATAGATATGTCAATTGCTTTTTTCATTTTGGGACCTGGATCCGGACCATTTCAGAAGGTGCTTTCAGAGGTCGTCAAGGGGCACCACCGCGAAGTTGCCAGGTCCTCGAGCAGCGCCTGGATCGCTGCCGTTGTGCCGATTCGCTTCAAGGCTTCCACCGCGTTTGCTCTGGCATATCGGTCCGTGTCGGACAGGGCATCGATCAAGGCGGGTATCGCCGGTTCGGAATGGCGACCCATACGAGCCAGACTCAGCGAAGAACTGCGCCTGACGCGCTCGTCAGTGTCTGTGAGCCCGCGAATTAGAGACGCGATGGCCTCGGCGCTGTGGATTTCGATATTTCCGAGGGCTTCAGCCGCTTGCTCTCGGACATCTGGGGAGGGGTCGGACGAGCATTCTACAATCAGTGAAAGGCCGGCGCGAGCAGTGTGTCCAAGGTTCCCCAGGAGCTTAACCGCAAGGGTCCGGGTCCGGTCGCTAGGATCTTCCGTGGCCGCGATCAGATGATCTACAGCGCGCACCCCCAGGGCCGTCAAGGCATAGCCGGCATTGTGCCTTACGGATTCCGATTCGGACCCAAGTTTTTCGATCAGCTTTGGGGCAGCACCTGGAACCATGCCCAGTTTGGATGCGGCGTTCAGGCTTAGGGTTTCCGATTCGTGATCCAGCAATTCAAGAAGCGTGTCTGTTTGGCTGCTTTCTGGTATGGACTCTGAAGGTGTTCCGGGATTGCCGCAGTGCCAATCCCACAATGAGCGCCACAGAGGCTGAAGCGCATCTGCGTTCCGGTGTTCGGTGTGTTCTTCCCAATGAGTGGATTCGCTGTTCCATGCGGGTTTGGTGGGCTCCACCATTCGCGTGAACAGAAATTTCAGCATGTGTCGATTCCGGTCTCCGGAGTTCGGCATAGCCCGATGCCAGAGGTCGTAGTGAATAATCGTGACGGTGCCGGCGTCTCCGCACACCGCGATCTCTGGATCCGTTTCCTGGTTGTATGTGCTATAAAAATGGCTTGATGGTACGACGCCCGTAGGACCAAGAAACTCGGGTGTGTCTTGCGGATAATACAGCGCCATAACCTAGCGTGTTGGGTGACAGCGACGGCTCCAGCCGTCCATATGCATGTTCTGTCCCGCGCTGCCCTGCGGGTTCCGGTGGCAATGCCGATGGGGATGCAGATAGTAGTCGGGTCCCAGCAACCCGGTAAGCGCGCCGGCAACAACAGAGTCTTCAAAGATGCGATGGATTTCAGGAATCCTTGGCAAAATATTGTTCCCTGGATTGCCTTCGCTTTCAAAAATGGATTCGATCTTCGCATAGAGATCAGAATGAAATACCTCAGGCAGTTCAGCCTGAACGGTGACAAATCCATGGATCACATAGTCACGCACCTGCGCATCAGTCAGCAAAACAGAATCCTCCATTCATCAACTCCCATAAGTTGACCCACCTCTGTGGTCCGCCTGCCGTCCTGTCCGCCGAAGCCTTGGCGAAGGTGGGTCGTCGCCGTTGCTTCTGTTGTCGGTGCTCTTGCCTCTGCCTTTATGGTCTACGGTCCGTGGTCTATCCTCGCAGTTGCCCTTGCCTTTGTGGTCCGTCGTCCCTCGTCCATCGTCGCAGTTGCCCTTGCTCTTGTGGTCTGCGGTCCGTGGTCCGTCGTCGCCTTCGCCTTTGCCTATACCCTGTGCGCCTCCACAGCCTCCTCAATGATATCCGTCCCCCATCCGGGCCCGGTAGGCACAATCATATGTCCATCCTCGATCTCAGGTGTTTTTGTAACCAGATCGTCCTTCCACGGTACGTCGTCGATGTCGATCTCCATTATTTTGACATTGGGGAGCACCGCGCACAGGTTTGCGCTGATGAACGAACTCAAGTGACTGTAATAGTTGTGAGGGGCGACGTTCAGCTGATAGACTTCCGCGAGATCTCCGATTTTCTTGGACTGGGAGAATCCGTTCCATGGGACATCTATCATGAACACGTCTGCGGCGTGACGTTCGAAGTAGGGGATGAACTCTCGCATGTGGAAGAGGTTTTCGCCTGTGCAGATGGGCGTGGTTGTGGATTCCTTGATCTGCAGGATCGCATCAGGGTCATACATGTCGATTTCGAGCCACAGCAGCTTGTAGGGTTCCAGAGCCCTGGCGATTTTCTGACAGGCCTCGGTTTTGAAGTTGAAGTTCAGGTCCAGGTTGAGGTCGATGACCGGACCCACCGCTTCCCTTAATGTAGCCACGAGTTTTACGATATGATCGAGCAGACCGGGTGTGATCGCCTGGTCAGTGGTGCCTGGGCCACTGCCAAATCCGGGGAAATACACCGTACCTGGGTCGCCAGGCATCAGGATATTGGTTTTGAGGGCAGTGAATCCTTTGTCTACGACTTCCCGGCCGAGTTCGGCTACATCGTCCATCGTCCGGATGGGGGGCGTGCCGATCAACTCGTGGGCCCGGATGCGGCTCGTGCCGCAGTGAGACCAGTACAATCTCACACGCTCGCGGGTGGGTCCACCAAAGAGTTCCGCTACGGAGATGCCCAGCGACCTGGCTTTGATGTCCACCAGTGCGAGCTCTATTCCCGCCACGGCCTTCGCCGCAATTCCGCCAGGGCTCTGTCGGGTCTTCCGCATCATGTCCCAAAACCGCATTTCATAGGCTCGTGGATCCTGGCCGATCAGCAAAGGTTTGAGGTCCGCAATGACACCCTGGATACCGGTCGGTGTCTTGTCATCGCTGCATTCACCCCAACCGGTAATCCCTTCGTCGGTTTCCACCTTTACAAGCAGCCAGGAACGCCAGCCGGCGTCGATCGGGATGGATGAAATGTCTGTTATTTTCACACGTTTCTCCAAAATTGGGGCTGTCTCTGTACACGCAGTACGGCACGTGTCGTGAATGTCGCGACGAAGGTAATGAATTAACCCCTCGAATTCAAAGATTAAAAAATGCTGGACCGGAAAGTTGGGAAAATCTTTCCTAAAAATGGGTCTGGAGGATCGGGTTGAGGCTTGTTTGTGATATTGGTGTGTAAGTAAGTGGTTATAAATAAACGAACTGAGTCAATAGGTGTTGGAGGTCTGAAATCTGGCATATGGCTTGCTCTTATGAAGTTCGAAGCATAAGATCTACGTTTCAGATTGAATTGCAGATCTCAAACAGGGAGCAAGAAGATGGTAGAAGGTCTCTACGTTTCCGGATCGAGTATGTTGGCGCGGGCAACCAAGCAGGATATCATCGCCAATAACATTGCGAACACCAATGTACCCGGCTTCAAGAGAGATGGGCTTTTCCTGAAGGAACTGGGCGAAGCGCGTCGAAAGGGTTCCGGTGGTCATCCGGTATGGCGGGAGAATCGGGTCAGCGGCAGCTACATCGATTTTGAGCAGGGCGCGATGAGGCAGACGAACAGCTCGCTTAATTTTGCCATTCATGGGCCCGGGTTCTTCCAGGTGAGAACGCCCCAAGGTGATATGTATACAAGAAATGGTGAATTCTCCCTCAACAACGAGGGCGTCCTGGTGACCAACCTGGGACAGGCGGTACTGGATGACTCCGGCCAGGAGATTAAGGTAGAGGGCGACGACTTCTCTGTAAATGAAGAGGGTGAAATCCTCGAGAATGGAGATGTGGTCGGGTCCCTGGCCATACACGATTTCGAGAAAGATGCAGACGGGTATTATCAGGATCCGGATGGTATCTCCAGGCTTCAACGCAAGCCAAATGGATTCTTCATGCCCATTCCCGGTGTCAACCAGGTGCAGAAGACATCGGAAACC
>CAVOEZ010000512.1:0-3946 GCA_963694355.1 Latescibacteria bacterium UBA2968
GAAGGGGTGAATCTGACTCTGCCATTTTGTAATTCAATATCGAGTCTTGGACATCTTACGACTTTTTCTCAGGAGGTTTCTGTGCCAACCGATACTCTCAATCCGCCCCCGGAACTTACTTCGGACACCTTTTCAACACTCTTCGAGACTTGCCGCCCGAAATCGGAAAGCGAACGTTGGACGCAAATCAACTGGAACGGCGAACTCTGGGAAGGCCGTCGGCTGGCTGCACAGCACAAGAAGCCTCTGTTCATCTGGGCAATGAACGGTCATCCCCTGGGATGTGTCTGAAACAATGGTGTCGCGGGCCGTGCGCTCGCTTTCGATGATCAAAGAGTGATCGATCTCCTGAATGACCACACTATTCCTGTGGCGGCCAATATCAGCTGGCTCCAGAGGCAGGACGACGAAGAAGGGCGATTCCTTCGCCTCATCTCCTGGCAGGGCCGGTTCAAGGACAGCTTCGAAGTGGCCAGCGAAAAAATGGCCGATGTCGCGCACGGGGAATGCCACCAGGGGTTGTTCGTGGCCACAACCGAAGGCGAGCTCTTGGGAACGCGCCACACGCGCGATCCGGAGGAACTGCTCGCAATGCTGGACCGGGCACTGTCCGCCTGGCCGAATCGCAGGACGCAGCTGGAGGCCTTTGAACTTGGTGAGGTCAAACGCGAGGAAGCGTTCGACTGGGCTTATCCCGAAGGAGGATTGGTTCTGCACCAGTCCTACGTGGATCTGGAGCGGAAATTTGACCTTCGCCCCCAGGACTGGCGCAAAGACGGACACAACATCGATTTCGTCTGGATCACCCGTGAAGAAATGCAATCGATCGTTCCTGAGACGATCACCCTGAACGAATCGTTCGCCCTGGTGGAACCCGTCCGGTCGCGACTTGTCAGATTTCACCTGCTGGATATGGTAAGAGGTGAGACGCACCCCTGGAAGCCGGATGCCCTGGAAGATGTCAAAATTGAGCTCACACCCTACCTCCAGAGCGACAACAAGATTGAACTCAAAATCACGGGGCGTGTCCGACTCTGCGAGAAGGGTGAATGGTGTTCCGCGCCTTCCAGACAGTCCCCCTGGGGGAGAGGTGAGATGTGTTGTATGATGAATGAACGCGGGTTTCACGCCGAACTCCTGGGCTACGCAGCGTTCAACACGAAGGTCAGGGAGTTCTCGAGATTCGACCTGGTCGCCATTGGCACACGGTGGGGCGGAACCACCTTCAACGTCCGATCCGACGACACCGAACCTGGACCAATGGGGATTGCATTTACAATCGCCGGAGATGAGCCGCGAGATCGCACGCCGCCCCACGCGAGGCCGACTACCTATTACGGCGCCTGAACACTCGCCTGTTCAAGCAATCAAAAGGCCCCGAGCAAAACTTTCCCGGGGCCTTTTGCCTTTGACACCACACATCACTTGCGGTATACTGGATTTGCATTCAGACGAGCCGGGCAACAATTCCTTCTCAGTTGCAGGAGACCAGATGACCAGAAGTGTAACGATTATGCTGGCGTCGATCCTTGTTCTTGTAGGTTCGACCCAACCTTTCGCCCAGCTTGAAAAGCGTCCAACCTTTTATGCTTCTGGTGGGGGTTACTTTTCCGCTCAACCCCGAGACCTTGCACGATTTCTGGAAAATCGGCAAGAATGTGGGAGCAGGAATCAGCTATCCGATGAACGACCAGCTCGGACTTCAGGTGCTGGCGAATTACAGCACGCACAAGATTGACCAGGAGGCCTTGCTGGGTATCTTTGGTCTGGGGGGCTCGAATGTAATGCTCACCGGTGGCGATGCGAACATTCTGACCGTAACCGCGGGATTCAAAGTGTATCCCCAGCCTCCCACATCTGGCCTTGCCGTCTACGGAATTGCGGGCATCGGGTTCATCAAATTGTCCACAAAGAATTTGAGCGGACCTTCAGGGCCAGTGGCCGGCCCACAAACCCTGGATACCACAGCTCTGGGTCCCGGTGTGGGAATGGGTTTCGATCTGATGCTCGGAGAGAGATTCTCCATCTTCGTAGAAAGCCAGTACTTTATGGGCCTAAACGAGGGTGAGAGCACCCAGCACGTCCCGGTACGCTTCGGTCTTACATTCCAGTAAGCCGGGCAGGAGCCAACAGTCGCAAGGAAAAACGCAGGATCCTGCCAGGATGATCGGTCAGCGTACTCCCGCCCTCAAGTCTCAGGTCGTCCGCGCCAGCAGTCCTCCGTCCACAACAAGCGATGTGCCAGTGATGAATGATGCCTCGTCCGAAGCGAGGAAAAGGACCGCTCTGGCGATATCCTCTGGTTGACCGATTCGGTTTGCGGGCACCATTTCAGACCAGTGCTTCAGGTCCTTTTTCGTAACCTTTCCCCACAGGGGTGTGAGGATCGCGCCGGGCAGCACCGCGTTGACCCTTACATCTGGTCCGTAATCCAGAGCGAGCACTCGTGTAAGTCCCAGTACCCCCGCTTTCGCAGTGTCATACGCCGTGTGCGTAGCGAACCCCACCAGTGAGTGGACCGATCCCGTATTGACGATGGCTCCCCCACCGGTCTTCCTCATCACCGGGATTCCGTACTTTGCACTCAGGAAAATCGACTTCAACCCCACCTCTATCGTTCGGTCCCACACCTTCTCGTCCAATTCGGTTGCAGGGGCATTTCCATACCAGATCGCATTGTTGTGCAAGATATCCAGCCGGCCGAAAGCCTTCTCAGTCCGGTCGATCATCCGCTTCACCTGGGCGGTCTTTCCAACATCCGCTTTGATGAAAATCGCCTGACCACCACTCGCCTTGATCTTCTCGACCGTGTCGTTTCCGCCTTCCACATTCAGATCTACGACCGCCACTGCGGCCCCTTCCTTGGCCAACAGCAGTGCGGTGGATTCCCCGATACCCGACGATCCACCTGTCACCAGTGCAACCTTTCCATAAACGCGACTGCGACCAGAATTTTTGGACATCTTTTCGCTCCTTTATTCGTCCTGCAGCTTCTAAAGCTGCTGCCAAAAGCGCATATTCGGGCAAAAATATAGCCCGCACTCTAAGAGATGTCCAGAGGTAACGGGCGACGGTTGCATTGAATCGGAATGGGTTCTGGGTTAGCCGCCTGCCGGGGGTCCAGCTTGCGTTTGGGATGATCTCTGGCTGTACAACTCCTCCAGAATTCTGACCACCTCCACTCTCACGAGCACACTTTTGTCTTTCATCGCCTTCGAAAGGTAGGGACCACTAATCTCGGTAGGAATATTTCCCAATCCCCTGACCGCCTCTAGTCGTATTTCTTCTTCCGCGTCGTGGAGTGCCCTGCCCAGTGCGGCCGCCGAGCGAATCTGCTCCTCAGGTGTTGCAACCATCGTGCCTAAAAGGCGAACCGCATCTCTCCGTACCAGCAGATTCTTGTCCTTCAAGGCCACCTTCAGAATGCCCTCCATCGAGCTGTCTGTTCCTTCGCCAAGCAGAGGCAGATATTTCAAAGGAGGAACGCGACGCACCGCACAGCCGGCGGTCATCAGGAACAGGCAGAGTATTGGTCCCAGGATTCTCAGGAATCTGTTGGTGCGCAAAACATAACCTCGAAATCGTGAGATTCAGACACACTTCGGGTGTCAGGCAGGTCCTACATATACATATGTCGGCAATTCTCCGGGTATCTTAAGGACCATTCTCATTCGGCATGGAATCTTCTGAACTCCTGGAGAAACGTCAAACTGACCAAATCGTCCATCCTGTCCAGATACAAAACCCCCTCCAGATGGTCTATCTCATGCTGGATCACCCGCCCCGGATACCCCTGAGTCTCGAAGCAGATCGCCTTGCCGTTACGATCCAGCGCTTTCACTCGGATTTGTGCTGGCCTGGGAACTCTTCCCCTGATTTCGGGTATGCTCAAACACCCCTCCCAATCCACTTCACAAGATTCACCGACTTCCTCAAACTCCGGGTT
>CAVOEZ010000513.1:0-3940 GCA_963694355.1 Latescibacteria bacterium UBA2968
TAACATAGGGCGATGGATCAAACACTCCGGTAAAACACTCGAACATTGGAGTGGCTGCGGCATCATACTGGCTCATTGGTGGCAGACCCAGAATCAGTTCCATTGTTCGAAGCACACTGGACGTCGTGTAGAATGTAATAATCGTCTTTTTTACGCGCGAATACGGACTCACAACGAACGCGACCGACCGGTGCGCGTCAACGTGATCGGGTCCATCCTGAGCGTCATCCTCGACTACGAAAATCGCCATTTTTTCCCAGACCGAACTGCGCGAGGCCGTCTCGATAATCATCGCCATTCCCAGATCATTTCGTGCCACCTGAACAAAGGGTGTGTACCAACCGGGCTTTGTCCCGGAGGTGTGGTCGTCCGGCAGCGAGATCATTTGGAAACGTGGGATGTTTCCTTCGCGTTCGAATTTCCTGAATTCAACGATCCAGTCCTGCGCCCGCTCGACATCGGTGTATTCGGTACTTCGTTTCCGACTGTAAGTAGGATGCACGTGGCCCTTCAAACTCTCGAATGCGCCCTCTATCTTTCCATCCTTTTCTACGATCATTTCTCCATAGCTGCGATAGGAGATTCCCGCTGCCTTGCACAGATCCCATATGAATCCTGAATCGGGGATATACAGACTCGGATCGTTATACCGCATGGGTCCGCGTCCGGAATACCAGGCCGGCCAGGACTTCTCGGTATGATCGGTCGCATATGCCGCCGTGGACCAGGAGTGGCCGTCCGCGCTCACTTCGGCGTCCACATAGAAGTTGTCCATCAAACTGAACTCCCGGGCGATTGCGTGATGATTCGGCGTGACCTCCTCTCCGAACAGTACCAGCGACGTATCGCCATTCCCTTCTGCCATATCACCCAGGATCTGATCGTAGGTCCGGTTCTCTTTGATAATGTAGATCACGTATTCGATCTTGCTTGAGGGAACACCTACCTGATCCGGCACCACGTCGGGCACAGGAGACTTCAACTCTGTCTGTTCCAGCAATCGGTCCTTGTAGGGTGTGTTCTTGTACACCTGCCGGGTATACCTGGCAAGGGCTCGCGGAATAGGTGTAGGGATGATCGACACCGATCCAGGGATGAGACTGCCGATGTACTCCATCCCAGGAGTCCATTTCAAGTCCGGTTGGGGTCCATTTGGATTCGCGTACGAAAGGGTTCCTTTTGCATTCCCAGCAAGAATGCGCTGGCCGTCAACTGTGAACCCGATTGCCGATGGATACCAACCGGTTGGTATAAACCCGCGAATTTCACTCTTTCCGAACTCGGAAATGTCCACCAAACCGATGTTGTTATTGTCCGCATTCGCTACCAACAGCGTATTTCCGTCCGGAGCGATCACCAGGGCGTTCGGAGTGCTCCCCTCGGGGGCTTTGGGATAAAGCGTCGTCACGATCGTCTCGGTAACCTGCTCCTTCTTCAGGTCGATCACGGATATCGTATTCGAGTTCGCGTTGGCAACGAACAGACGTCTGCCGTCTGCACTCATTGCCAGGTCATTGGGGTGGCTGCCCACGGGAATCGTCTTGGATACTCGCCAGGTTTCACGGTCTATGATGGCTACCTGCTTCTTGTTCCACAGGCTCACATAGATCTTCGCGCCATCTCTCGACAGCATACACTCATAAGGCACGCCTTCCAGAGCGATCTTACGAGAGACCTTCCGTCCCTCGAGGTCGATCTCGATCAGCGTTTCCTCCAGGATATTCCCGATGTAGAGGAGATGCTCGTCTTCATCGATATCGATCCCCGAAAGGTAGGCTTCTTTCACAATCGTCGAATCCAGCTCGATGGGCGCTTCCGACTTCAGGGGTGTATCAGGGTTTTTCGAATCGAAAGCAAACACCTCCACAACCCTTCGTCGCCCGCCGGAGGCGTAAAGCCGTTTCGTTTCAGTGTGGTAATCCAACCCCAACCAGGTGCCTTTCATCGAAATGTCCTGGATGTTACGTCTCTTCACCAGATCGATAACCGTAATACCGTGTCGAACCATTCCCGCCGTCAGCACGAAGACGAACCTGCCGCCCGGCTCCGACACAATATTTGTTGGCAAATCCCCTACCTCGATCTGTCGACCGGCCGGAGTAAGGGTCCACCCGTTTGGCAACAAATACCCCTGGGAACCTGACAAAGCGGGCTCTTCTGCCCGCGAAACTGTTGGCCAGGCTGCAAGCATAAGAACCAACACTAAACTCCATACTGCTATGCTTTTGATGGCGTTACTCATTACTACCTCCCAAATTCCTTGATCCGAATTTTCCACGGCTGCATCGCCGGATGTCTCTGCGCCTTCTGTGAGCCGCTGAAAGCGGCATCTGTGCAATCCTGTGATCCTGCCTTTTAATGTGATCCCGCCTTCCCCTTAGCAGCGAGGCTTCCTCCATTCACTCACCCAACGACTTCGCGCCAGCTCTCTTCTGCTTGTTCCTCAATTCTGCGATCTCATCGTCTGAAAGTCGTTCGGAGTCGCTCACGATGGTTTGCGCCACCAGTTCCACATCCAACTCCCGATTGGTAAGCCATTCCCAGTGAGCGGCATTGGCGGGATGAGGATGAGGCCGTACATCCTCCGCTGCGATTTTTCCTACGATCGTATACAAATAACCTGGCGTAGTCCCATTGTGCTTCACGTTGCCGTCGTTGGAAATGGACACCAGAACTGGTCTATGCGAAAATGCTTTCGCGACCTGACGGTTCTGGGAGAGCGAACTCCCTTTTCTGAGCTTTGTCAATTCGACCTGTGATCCGTGAAACCAGGTCAGTCCATAGTCCCAATCCTCGGGACGTTCCACCCGATCATCCACTTGGCAACTCCTTTTCTGAGAATTCGTTCCTCAATTTGTATGCAATCTTCTCCAACAACTCAGCCGAAATGTATTTGGGATCACCCGGTCTTGGAAAGTCCGACATCTGTGAGACGCCGCAAGCGGCATTCTGTGTATTCTGTGATCCTGCTCTTGGCTTGGGTGAAGACGCTGTGGCTCTGTGCCCTCTGAGAGCCGCCGAAGGCGGCATCTGTGCGTTCTGTGGTCCTGCTCTTGGCTTGGGTGAAGACGGGTGGTTCGGAGCCTTCAGCGAGCCGCCGAAGGCGGCATCTGTGCAATCTGTGATCCTGCCCTGCTTGTCGCAGGACGGCCGGACCCCCGCCTAATTTCGGTCTACAGATATCGCTGGATATAGCTCCCTATAGCGTCTTGATCACAATCGGAAATCACTTCATCTGCAATCGCCTTCACCTCCGATTTCGCATTCCCCATCGCGATCTTCACGCCGGCTAATTCCAGCATTCCCAGATCGGGAATGTCGTCACCAAACGCGATCATCTCTTCCGGTTGAATACCTATGGAATCCAGGACCAGGCGCAACGTGGTTGCTTTATCCACCGATGGATGAACCACATTGAGAAAGGTCCCGTCCAAAGCCGGAATGGGAGACCCTCCTCCCTTTCGAATCCAGTCTGCGTGGTGAATGATGGAATGACCCAATCCGTCTATTGCAATCTTTGTGACGGAGTCGAAATCTACCTCGCCCATAGGAACAACCATCTCAGGAGTTGCGCTGTGATGGATGTCCAATTCATCCTCCGTGAAGGATCTATTGGTAGCGAATTCAACACCGGCAAACTCTATAGACAGGTGGGTTGATTCCAAAAAGCCTGGATGACCAACGATCTCCTTCGCCACATTGCCCAATCTCGCGTGAATACTCGGCTCACCTGATCCATATTGCGATACGGCCCCGTTGAGTGTGATCACCCAGCAGTGTTTCATCAAAGATTCCGGTATAAACCGCTTAACCGCCCTTACTGGCCGAGACGTGGCGAGGATTACGATACGATCCCGTTTGAGCCAGTCGTCCACCGCCTTCCGGGTGCCGATCTGTTTCGCCGAGTTCAAAAGCGTGTCGTCGAGGTCAAACGCAAGCG
>CAVOEZ010000514.1:0-3936 GCA_963694355.1 Latescibacteria bacterium UBA2968
TCTATCTCAGTGAATATATCGTCAATTACCAGGAATCCATTTTCCCGGAACGTTTCAACCTGCTCATCCGACAACCCGCCCTTGGCTGAATACACAGCGACTCTCCAATCAGGAAGACTTTGGTAACTGAACTCTTGACAGGATACGAGCAAAATTTTCAGCCAGAATTTTCTCACGGGTTTTTACCGCAAGATTCGCCCATACCACCCACCCCAACTGCTGTCTCGGATCCCGCATCGGAGCATCCGTACCAAATAACACGTGGTCCTCATCCGTGGCCTCAACAAGATACTCGATCACGTGATTGGTAACCGGTGTCAGAGTAATTTCGGCATATACATTCGGGTGTTCCTGAATGCAGGCGGCTACCTGTTCCGCAAAGGGGTAGCTCCCACCAGAATGAGCGATTAACCAGCTGACTTCGGGAAATTTCTCCGCAAGCCGTCCAATGCCCGGCACACCACCTGTGTGACCTGCCACGTGCATCAAGGCATACAACTTGTGCGCATTCCCGAATTCCCACCAGGGTGTAAATCGATCGTCCTCGTAATTCAGATTCATCCTAACATAGGGTTTCATCCCTACAAAACCCTGTTCCAGGTATCGAAGCCGAATTTCGGAATCCATTTCCTGCGCCGTCATATGCGTGGGGTCTATTACAGCAACACCGATGACCTGGTCGCCAAATTTCTGCATTGCACGCCAAACAATTTCATTTCCATCGTGCGCATCGGTACAAACGGGTGCGTGCCAGCTCATCATCGCCACCCTGTCGATACCACACCACGCGTTGACCTCAAGCATGTGTTCAGCGTCGCCATCCAGCATAATGTAATTCACTCCGGCGGTCTGGCCACCTTCATGCAGAACGTGAGCATGGGCATCGACAACCGGAACGGAAAGTGGTCGGCCCGATCGGGCATCCGATAGAATTGGATCCGCTTCTCTCTGGGATTCAACCGTTGGAGGCGGCTCTTGTCCTTTTAGCAATCTCGAAAGGTTTTCTCCTGCGACTCGCCGTTTGGATTCGTCAGAAATCTGGGCGTAGTCAATGTAAGTTCGTGCTGCGCCTGGAGACTTTTCGGTACCTCCAGTACCAAAGAGAAGGCGCTCGTCCCCAAAATCGGCCACATAATGCTCTATTCCTCTGTTGATCTGGTAGGCCGAGAATTCGATGTGGAGATTGTCGTGAAGCGACATCAATTTATGGATGTGTCGCTGCTGGGACCACACGTGGTCGGTCAATAATACGGGCAGACTTGGGAAATTTTCAAGCAACTCGTGAAACACCGGGAATATGCCCGGCATGCCCCAACCTACTTCCAGAAGTGTAAGCATCTGGTGATGCGCCAGCACCTCCAGCGTTTCACCGATGACTTTTGGATGGAGAGAGAACCCACCGGGTATAAGACGAACCGCCCTAATGTCCTCCAGCCGCATGGCCTCGATCAGTTCATCGCCGTTTACGAAAAAGCCGGGGTCTCCGAGAGGAACAATGCACCATACCCCGAAGAGCCGATCCTGCGCCTTCTGAAGTTCAATCTTCAACCGCTGATTTCCGTACACGGTATCATAACTCTTCGCCACACCGTGGACCACAAGGGCGCCCGCAATTTCGGCCAGTTCCATATCTTCCAGAAGATGTTCCGTGGACCAACGGACACGCGGATGCTTTTGTGGTCTCTGACCGATTGTCGCATGGCAATCAAAATACTTGAGATTTGGTCCTGACATAACCTATCCCGTCTTTGAGGTGGTTCAACATCGCCGTAAAACAAAAACCGAGGGTCTTTGCCCTCTCAAATAGATACTTACCTTTTTCTGAATCTGGAGTCGGCCAGAGGATTCCTCCACAGCTTGCTGCACGCCTTCAGTATCCTCCGTTAGAATAACCGCCTTCCGACGTGGTTTCAAAACACGTGTGATTTCCGAAATCAATTCTGCCAGTTGAATTTGGGCGCCGGATCGTACCGACCGGAGATCAGTGATCACCTTGTCTACCGATTCATCTGCCAGGTCCATTCGCCGATCCCGCCAAATTCCGAGTTCAGCGGTCAAACCCGCTGCTTCCAGATTTTCTCCCGTCCGGAGGGGAAGCCTCGCCTCGGTGGCTCCGGAAATCAGCCGATTGGCCCCGAATGCCAGCGCGGCCTCAATTAATGGAACCCCATCCGTACACAACGGATCGAGACATACATCGCGAGATTCCACGCCCGCGAAAATGCACATCATGTAGGCCAGGCTGGGATTCAGATCATCTGAACGACCCGCCTGATAGGTTCTCTCACCGAGCCGCCGTTCGGATAACTGAAGCCCGAACAACCCTCGCTTTCTACCGATCCGGAAGTGTAACCGGTACGGCGCGGGAACATTATCTGCATAAATTTCATATTTGGCACCGAGCACCGTATCAACCACCTGATACAGTTCGCTTACCGAAAATCTGTGGTCCCTCCCTACAGTGCAGGTCAGGTGAAAACCGTGCGCCCGTTTCGGACCCGATAGCAAGTCATGAAGTGAAGCGGCCGGTATAAGATCACAAGAGGCAACCTGCCTGGCTATGCGCAATAGCCCCGGCCGCCCAGGTGTTATTCCACCCACATCCCCAAGCAAGACAAACAGATTTTCTACAGACCTCAGTTCCAGAAGACGCGCCGGGCTCCGATGGTATCTGAAAAGAATGCGCCCAATTCTCCGACCGGGCTCCACCCGAATGAGCTCGAATGACTTGAGGTGGACCTTCAGATCCCGAAGGACTGCATCCTCCAATCCACCCACCGTATTGACAAAGTACTCGTAGACTTTGCCCGGGCGTGGCGGCTGGGTACCCTCTATTTGGAGTATCTGATCAGACAAATGGAGAGCTCGGGATATATACTCGTTTCACCAAATGAAACCGGAGCATTCTAATTTTCCTGAACACGGTCGTCAACCTGTCCCTTAATATGGCTCAAGGTTTGGATGTGTCTTACGATCAGATCCCTGATCATTACACCGGTTTCCGCGCGACCACCCGCCTCGAGAAAACCAGCCAGTCCCTTGCCGGCTCCCTCGCCTGTGGCGATACGATCCTCTACGGCTGCCCGGTAGGACTTCTTGTCATCAAGCGGCTGATCACCAATGGTGATGCTGACGATCTTGGCTACCCCTGTGGCAGAGAGGTCGTAACGCACCTGCAGTCCCGAAGGATAAAAATAGCCTCCTGGCGTCTCTAATCTTCCCTCGAGGAATCGCCGGACCTGGACCCCTTTAATAGAAGCGATCACCACCTGATTGGACCATCCATAAACACGGAGCAGGTCGAGTGTCCGGATGGGTCCCTCTGGCAGCTCGGGATCCACATTCGAGGCTGCAACAAACGCAAGATCCGACCCCACGGATATCCTCATCAAATCTGCAATCAGATGTCCCATGGCCGAACTTCTACCAAGAGAAGAGCCGAACCCTCCGGCGGATGTACCAAGGACAGCCGCTGCGGGAATCATCTTGCCATCGACTTCGGCCTTCCAACCCGCCAATACTGCAGAAATCCCTGGTCCCTCTACAGAGTTCAGTGAAAGTGTTTTAAAATTCTTCGAGAGAATTTTGCCATCTTCGATTTTTAGATCGATACGACCAATCATTCCTTCCATGATGGACGCGTAGGCTAGGAGAACACCGTTGATTGTGACGCTTCCACTTGTGGGCTCTGTGCCTATGATCACATCGATACCATCCACTTCTTCGGCAAGCGTTGAATCAACACCGAAATCCAGATGCGTAACCAAGACCACCGCATCGGAAGCCTCTCGCAGCAAGGGCACATAGTATCTGGCGGCCTCAACGGGATTTGCCACCTGAACCCTTCGCCCTCCGGAACTGAGACCCAGCAGCGCTATCCTGAGCCTCCCCATTGGAACAATGGTAAATGGCTGTACCTGCGACAGGTGTCTCCCC
>CAVOEZ010000515.1:0-3933 GCA_963694355.1 Latescibacteria bacterium UBA2968
TTCCATACCTCCGTGGGCAACGCCTTTTTGTCTGTATCTGCGATACTGGCGTTCAACCTGGTTGATGACGCCATCATACCTGAATTCTCTGCCGACGTATTTCGCTTCCGATTTCGCTCCCGGGGGTGATTCGATTTTGACTTTTGCACCCTCGGTCCCATAGAGCAAGATGGATTTTGCCTTGTCCGAGAGTTTTTTGTAAGGGACATCCAGACTGAACTTGTATTTGAGTGAAAGGCTGTGCAGAATTCGGCCGCCCCACGAATTGACGTCGTATTTGAGCGCTTCCTTTACGAAAGCCCCCTCTTTTATACTCCGATCTTGATCTGGCACTACAAGGTTGGGATGGGCCTTTAGGTAGGTGCCTAAACCGGAACAGGTGATACAAGCCCCGGACGGGTCATTAAAGGTGAACATACCGTGATGCATTCGCCCGGCGATCACATTCAGTTTGGAACTTCCGAGTTTCTTCCAGAAGTCCGTCTTTACCTTTCTGGTGCACTTTGACAGGATATCGAAACAAAGGAATCCTTCGCCAACGATTTCCAGGCCGTGTGTCAAAGAAGTGACGATCTGCTTGTCCATACCTGCAGTGACGACAAACCGGTCGACGATGACTTCGATGAGATGGGTCTTGCGCTCATCCAGTTCAAGGTCCTCGCTCAGGTCATGTACCTTGCCGTCCACCCGAATTCTGCGATACCCTTTGGTGCGGATATCGTCGAAGAGATAAGCATAGTCCTCCCCATAGATCTTCAAAATGGGAGCGCGAATTTCGATTTCTGTGTCTTTTGGAAGAGACAGGATGCATTCCATCAATTGGTGAGGCGACCAGACCTTGGCATCTTCTTCCGTGATCGGACAGCGTGGCTGTCCAACGGTGGCGTATAACATTCTGAGATAATCATAAAGATCCGTCATGGTGCCCACCGTTGACCTGGGGTTCTTCATGACGGTCTTCTGCTCGATAGATATGACCGGCGACAGGCCGTTGACGAAGTCGACATCAGGCTGCTTGAGCTGTGCTACGAATCTCCTGGTGAACGCAGATAGGGATTCCATGAATCGCCGTTGACCTTCGGCATACACAGTGTCGAACGCGAGTGATGACTTGCCGGATCCGCTAACGCCCGTGACTACAACAAGTTTGTCCCTGGGGATCTCGAGGTGGAGGTCCTTGAGGTTATTTTCACGCGCACCTTTGACTTCTATCGTGGTTCGCATCGATGTCCTCCGAAACTCATATGAGTTCTATTCCAGCGTCATCATAGTAATATGCTGGTTCATCCATCTGGACACGGCTCTTTTCTGTAAGCCGTACAGGATGGGCGAGTTTCTGTATCAATCCCTGCTGCACCAGCCATTCACAAGCGAATTCCAGGCCCCCACCCTTGATTGTGTTCCTGAAGTGGTCGTCTATCTCTGATAGCGATCTTACCTCACCTTCATCAGCAAGGTATTCAAGAAGAGGCGCGAAGAGACCGGCAGTCTTCTCTTCGAGGTAGCTGTTTACAATCTTAATGACTTTCCCAACTGAGGCTTTTGTTTTGGGCTTGTTCACGAAGTCGAGATATATGGTTTTGAAGAGTTTGGGGTTGTGTTCAAGTGCCTGGTGCAGGACTTCTCTGGCAGGTGCACGGTCGTTCGAGATCACTTCGATGGATGCAAGGCCCTGGACCGCTTGCATTAGCCACCAAAAACTGTATTCGTAATCTTCCTTGAGGTGAAAATACTTTTCCGCTTTATAAACATAGGGCATTACAAAGGAAGCATTTCTCATGAGCTGGATGCATTTGTCCCGTTTTCCAATATGTTCAATATTCTCGTACCACTTCCGGATCGATTCATCTTTGGTGAAGAGGAGCGTGCTTTTGCTGAAGGAGAAGTCCAGCCATCCTCCGGTGAGGTCACCTTCTATTCTCTTGCGGAACGCCGCTCGGGGAACGAGTTGTGCGTGGATGTTGATCTCATTTTCACAGAGCGTTTTTCCCGTTTCCTTCTGGCCATCTTCCATGATCAACCAGAGGTCTATGTCCGAGTTAAGCCACACCTCGTACGTTTTCTGGATTTTGATCGGATCCATACTGGCCATTGCGTGCTCCTCATTGCACCCTTACATAATTGGTTCGAACAATAGTCTATTATAATCGAGTGGAGTCGATTATGCCAGTGCCAGGAAGGCGGTCGGTTTACGCTTTAAACAGGATGGAGGGTTCCATATCTTTCTCCAGGTATTGTCTGGCCCCATTTTGGTTGGGATCAGATACTTGACAAGCGGAATAATTTTGCTATAATGGCATGCGCTCTACAGGGAGCCGCCAATCCGCGGAAAAGGCCAAGCCTACCTGCCTGCCAAATTCGAATATCCAGTAGCTCCTTCTTTCTGCCCTGAAATGCGGATCCCGGGCGACCTTTTGAGAGGAGGCTGCTATGCCACGTACCCGTCGTCTTCCGCTGGACCACAACCTCGAAAACCTGAAGAAACAGGCCAAAACTCTTTTGGATGGATATAGATCCGGTGAGTCTGATGCCAGGTCAGATTTCGAAGTTCACCACCCGAATTTGCCGACCCCCGAAGATGCCAAATTGACCGACGCTCAGCTTGCTCGAGTCTATCGCTTTCCCAGTTGGCCGAAACTTCAACTCTGTTCGCGGCTTTGTTCAGCGGTAAATGCGGATGACAGAGAGGCGGTCCGCACTTTGGTCCTGGATCATCCAGAGCTGCTGACTGAGGAGGTACGAGGAAGAAGGTCCCACTGGGGTGCTGCAATGGGGCTGGCTGCCAATCTTGGCAGAACTGAAATAGTAGAAATGCTGGCAGATATGGGGAGCCAGGAAATCCAGCACGCGTTTGTCAGAGCCGTACTCCAGGGGAAAATCGAAACCGCCAGGGCTCTGGTGGGAAAAGGGGCAAAAGTGGAGCGAGGCATCCTCATGGCTCCTTGCGAAAATTTGAATAGTGATGGGATTCAGTTCATTTTGGACATGGGCGCAGAAATCTGCGATAAAAAAGGCAATCCGGCTGCTCCGGTAGCCATGTTATTGGAAACCTATAGTAGGGCGCCGGGAAGGAAACATGAGTGCCTGAAAATTCTCGCGGACAATGGTGTGATTTACCCCGAAACACCTGCAATGGCATTCCATTTGGGTAGAATCGATTTGTTGGAAGCACATCTTCAGCTCGATCCTGACCTTACCTCGCGACGGTTCGACTACGATGAGATATATCCCCTGGAGTTCAGGGTCTGGGGAGATGATACTGGTCTCCACGGAACACCGCTTCAGGGCGCCACGCTACTGCATATTGCGATCGATTTCGACGAACGGGAGATTTTCGATTGGCTGCTTGAGAAGGGCGCTGATCCCAATGCCGTGGCAACGGTTGCAGAAGACGGGTTTGGTGGGCACACGCCGTTACACAACTGCGTAGTTAAACAGGGCAAGAAGACCGATGAGATGATCAGGGCATTGCTCGAACGTGGAGGCGATCCCAATATCCGCGCATCCATTCGGAAGGGACTGAAATCCACAGAGGATGAGACGGTTCACGAGTACCGGGATGTTAGTCCAATAGAGTATGCGGAAAAGTTCCACAACAAAAATTGGGTGAATGAACCGGCAGTCGAGGCGATTCGAGAATCTCTGTCCGGGAGTTGACGTTGAAGAAGTGCAGAAGGGCGACCCGAGAAGATTGGGTCGTCCTTTTTTATTTTGAATTGTTCGGAGACCGCCTTTGGAAGCTGATCTGCGGCATGCTCTTCCTCAGCTGAATACCCCTGACTTCTGCTCTTTTATCGGACTTTCGCCATCCTGATGGTTCACCTTTATAGTGGCTAAAAATACCGATCTTCTTAAGAAGGTGAGCTAAAAAAGGCTCCCTAGGCTGCAACGTAATGCCAAGAACCCTGGTATAGATTAATTTCCAAATATGCT
>CAVOEZ010000516.1:0-3932 GCA_963694355.1 Latescibacteria bacterium UBA2968
TCGAAGGGATCCTTCCCAAGGCACTCCCATGAGGTGCCACCCAGGTACCGATAGATGCTTCCATGGGTGCAGACGTAGAGATCGCCACCCATTGACAAGAATCCTTCTATGTTGAGCCCGTCCGGTGCGCCGCAGTCGTTCCACTGGTCATCGCGATAGCAGAATACTTTGCCGCCACCATCTCCACTGTCCATTCCGGCGTAGAGATCACCCTGGAACGCTCCCAAACACATGATCCGGTAGCCCTCTCCTACCTGGCCAAGATCACGCCACTCGGTATTTCCCTGGTATTCATAGACGTGGACTTTGGAGGGTTTGAATCCGGGAAATTTGCCGAAGGCTTTCACCCAATCCCAATTGCCGCTGCCTGCATAGATTCGGTCGTTGTGTACGAGCATCGATTGAACGGAGAGGACATTGGGATCATTACCCAGGCGGCCGCAGTCGTGCCAGATCTGGTCCTGGCCATATCGGAAAACGCGGCAGGCCTTGTCCGGAGTGTCCGCATCCGCGATGCTTGCATAGAGATCTCCTCGCCAGGTGACCGTTGCGGTGACGTTCGAGTTGGTGGCCTCGGGTTTTCCCAGATCTGCCCACTGACCGATATATCCGTCGTCAATCCCAAAGTGAACATGCCGCTGGTCGGACATGGCGCTGTAGGCAGGAGATGAACCCGAAACGTGAATGTTGATGCCGCATCTGCCCACGGGATCGAATTTTGACAGGACGTCGCCGAAGGTATGGGTCATGGGCGAGTGACTTCTGACCCAGGCTGTGAACGTGAATTCGTGCGTTCCCAGGCGGAGGTCGGGGTGATCCGGGATCTGGACGCGGCCTCGGCGACCGTCGAATTCTGCAGCTCCACTGACTTTACCAGATGGGCCAGAGCAGAACGTGATACCAATCGCTTCGCCATGATGTGAGGCAATGATTTCGTCAGTGTCGCCGGCCAGCGGCCAGTGTGCAATGAGTTTAGGATCTTTCATTTTGATTTACTCAAGTCCTTTTGCTGTAATAGAGTTTCTGTGTTCGTTTGAAGCTGTTCAGGCAGGAGTAGCTTCGTTCGCATTCGAGAAGCGGCATTCTACGAGTGGTTTTGTCGGCAAAATTATAATACAACACTTGCAGATGCTGAAGACGCGCCGGTGAGTTTACGAATCTGTGGAGTTCCATCAAATTCAAGGGACCCATATCGCCTAACCAAGCTCCCAGGATCGAGAAGTGAGCGTCGATCCACACCCATTGGTTGGCGTCGCGATCGAATATCTCAGTCGTGCCGTGTCCTGTAGCCAATCGGAGGACATAGTCCGAGGATTCCGGGGCGCTGGTATCCGAGTCTCTATGCATGCTGATGCGTCGGGCAGGTATTCCAAGCGCGTTGCATGCATGTGAGAAGATGGCTGCGAAATTTCCACACCATACATGATCTTCTCCGGACACCGCCCTGCGGTATTGTTCAAGAGGCGTCGACGCGTCCATGATATCGGAGGGAATGCCGTTGTGCCCTGTGAGATCAATAATGATCGATTTGGCGATCTCGCAGGCCTTCCCGTGATCCGAATCAACGGATTCGAGCAGTTTGCCCCATTTGTCGGCAGCGAACTCGCAATCTTCCGTTGAAGGATTCTGGATAATGAAATCCTCAACTCGCGATGTGGCAGGAATGATATCCGATTTCTGGACCATCAACCAGCCGTTAGAGGATCTGCCATTGGCCTCATACTGTTCCCGCGGGAAGAAGTTGATGTTCATTTCGTGTGGACTGGATTCCGAGCCATCAGTGCCGAACCAGAGGGTTCCTTCGCGATCCTGAAGAATTGACCTTACACGATTGTCAGCCAGTCCCTCTTGTGTCGTGAAAGTGGTGAAGGTCTCCCCGTCATCTCGACTCACACCCTCGTTAAAGGTGCCGAACCAGAGTATTCCTTCTCGATCCTGAAACATCGAAAGGATACGATTGCTGGCCAGGCCTTCGGCTACTCCGTACGTGCGCCAGTGCCCCTGTCCGGATCCTGCAGTGACCCGCGTCCCGGGTCCCGCGGCAACTTGCGCTCCCGATCCTGCAGGGGTCCAGTAGATTTCGAAGCTGACTTCGATCAGGCCCCCGGTATCGGACGTGCCGAAGGTTGTGCCCAAATTCCGCCGGACTTCCTCGAACGCGGGATCGGACAGGAGTGCGCTTTGAATCTCCAGAAACTCGGAAGGCGTTTTGAAAGCGAACGCACGAGCGAAGACGGAATCGGTTGTCGCTCGGCCCTTCTGCGAAGACGCCGTCAGGCCGTGGGTTCTCAGAACAGGCACAACCTTTTCCCGGTACGCCACCTCGAAGGCCTTGATCCGATCCGGCGACAAATGGAAACCCAATCGGGCGAGCGTGTGCGCGGCCGTTGGATCTTTTTGAGGAGTCGCCGTCCTGCCTTCGGAGACAGATAGAAGCAGGATGAGGATCACGAAGACTGGTCTACTGAAATGGCCTGGAGTCATTTGACATTCCGTTTCTACCGTTTGGGAAAATTGGACATCGTGTGCAAGATAGCGCGCTCAATCGTCGATGCCTATTGGTTTGCATTGTTCATTCTACCTGCGCCGTATGTTCAATCCCTTTGATCCAAAGAGCCCCGGAGGAGCTTTCCTCCGAGGCTCTGGTATAGTGTACTCTCTCAGTTTGAGTGGTGAATGATCCTGAAGGTTCCACCGAAGTCGTACTCTATGGCCGTTCCAGCATCGACCGCCGCCTGTATGGGAGGGGAAAAGTCATCTCCACACCCCAGATCCCCAAATTCTGCAATGGCGGGTGAGGCCGCACCGACATAGGCGACTCTCGCCTGCACGCCGTCGCCCGGATCCAGTATTCGTCCGACGCTCTGCGTTCCGACAATAGATAGCAAGGCAGGAGACTTGTCGATTTCCCACTTGAATTGGAACGAATCGCCTTCTCCGGTTAGGTCCCAGCAGAGATATTTCGCGACAAATGGGATGGTGATCTCAAGCCCGGGCACTTCTTCGCCCGTGCCCGGATTGACATCCTTGAGAGCCAGGTACCCAACAAACAGTCCCCAGGCTTCACCCTCGGTATTCCGTTGTAAAACAGTCGGAGCCGCCGAAACCAAGGTGCCGGGAAGTCCGGCAATGGGGCCGGTCCAGTTGAAGCGCCCTATTCCCGTGACAGCCAGCGGTCCAGAGCCTGAGGATATGGTAACGGGTCCTCCCAGCGGTAGAGAAATAACATGCTCTTTCCCGCCGTTGATAGGTAGGCTGTTCCACGTACCCAGAACTTCGCCTGTTACGGGGTCAGTGGCTTTCGCAGAATAGTAGCCTGAAGCACCCCTCCGGCCGGCCGGAGTTTCCGGTGGTGCGACCAGATCGAGCTGCGCGATGCCGTCGGCGTCGGCAGTGGCCGTCCACTGGTAGTTCAGCACACGTCTAGAGATGGAGCGAGAGAAGGTCACCTCTGCGCCTGCCGCAGGCCTGCCGTCGGCATAGTTCCACACCAGTACGGATACGCCTGCCCGGACTTTTTGTTCGGGCGTGGCAGCCAGTTTACCAGCGGGTACCGGCCCTGTGATGCTCGTGCGTTCAGCAGAATTCCCTCCGCACCCCGTCAAAATGAAGCCTGTTAGGAAAGCGAATGCCCAATGGAAAGCTCGAATCGATTTCATCTCTATATTCCTCCACAACTGATTGGCAGTACTTGATTGATTCTCGATGATCCAAATCTTTTGGCAAGTCACCTCCTTTCATTGCTCAAATAGATGGAGGTAGAGCGGCCCTGGTATGGATGGAGTTTCCCGACTTGACCTCCTTTCATTTCGTTTTCTGGGTTCCGCTTCAGAAACTTGCTTTGGCGTGTCCTGCTGCTCTGGTTATCGCAAGGGATGTGCCAAAATAAAAATAACTACGCGGGAAAATACACAAGTAGCTGTTATATAAGA
>CAVOEZ010000517.1:0-3932 GCA_963694355.1 Latescibacteria bacterium UBA2968
TGCGATTCTTGCGAGCCATAGATATGCCTCCTGGTGGTGGAGAAGACACTCTACAGATACAAAACACTTAACTCATTGTCCACTAAATCGGGAAGACCATAACAATACCAAAAAAGCTCCCGGAATATGCTTAACCCCGGGAGCAGTCCCTGAATGTGGTTGCCCTACTACTTGTAGTCACCTTTGTCTGTACCTGTCCGATCGATCCATCCGGGTATCCTGATTCCCGATGACATCTCCCACGCCGTCAGGATCAGCGATGCCGTAAATCTGGTCGACTCTCGCGCCCTTTCAACCGCCATCTTCTCCACTTTGGGGTTTGGGCTCCAGTCCTTGATCGAAGACGATGGGATCTGATCATCCATGTCCAGAATAACGTCAATCACTTCGCGTGATTTAGCGATTTGATCCGAAATCCCGGCCATCAGATCCGGGAGCGACTCGATGGTTTGATCCTTCTCCAGCAATGAAGGACTCAGCTTTAGAAACTGAATCAGACTGTCCATGCGCTCGTGGGTCTTCTTGCGCGGAGATTTGCCCTGATCATCCAGTCGTCCATCCCAGTGAATCGTCAGATTCAGAGGTTGGCAGATCTCCTGAGCATAATGGGCGACGTGACCTGCGTAGACCAGGCATTTCTGACGGATGATTTCGTTGTCCGGCCACTTTCTGTGCTCAGCGAACGCCAGCGCCAGTCGCTCCGTCCATTCAGCGGCCTCGTACGGGAGCGTCCCAACCGCTTCCACAGTCAGTTCCAGTTCACCACAGAGACGTCCAAATTCGAATCTGGAAACGGGTAACGTTTTGTCCTTTAGATGTTCAAAATTGAAATAGTGGGACGGGTGATTGGCTCGCTCGAGGTGTTTTGTCCCCCTGTTCTTCGAAAGGTCGGGATCGACAGCACAGTGTGCGACTGTGGTTTCTCCTGCCCGGAAGAACTCCGGTATGCCCTCGGGCAAAGCCTGGATCGAGGCCCGCGTCAGAATCCCGTGCCCCTTGGGCCACCAGGCGTCAGCGGGAGCTTGTATGGTAAATAAGATCGCGAGTGCGGTAATCAGTATTCGAATGCGCATTGTGTTTTCCTCGGTTTGATAGTCAGTCTACATCGACCTGGTTCAAGTCGAACCATTCCGGAAGCACCATTTGAGCCGAAAGGTGCCAGGCGGTCAGATACAGAGCCGCAGTAAATCGTGTGGCTTCGCGGGCCCTGGAATCGATAAATTTCACCACAGACGGATCCCGTTGCCAGGTGGGATCCAGATCTTCGTAAGATTTTCCTGGCACTTTTACGAGACCTGGAAAGCGTTCGTGCAGGTTGTATAGCGTGTCCACCAATGCACATCCTCGTCCAATTTGACCGACTATTGAAGGAAATAGGTTCTCGAGTGGTTCAATTCGCTGTCCAGCCGCCAGCTCCTTCGGCTTTCGTCCCAGAAATTGGACCATACCGTCTACCCTCGCGTGGATCGACCCGGGTACGACGGACCCATCTGGTTGCGTCCTTCCGTGATGATCCACCGTCAGGTGAAGCGGCTGACACGCGTCTTGTGCGAAATGACCGAGATAGCCTGCGAACAGGAGACACTTATTCCTGATATCTTCATCTTCAGGCCACTTCCGGTGCTCTGCGAATGCTGCTGCGAGCCGCTCGGTCCATTCGGCCAGTGCATAGGGCAGGAGGCCTGTTCGCTCGGGTCGAACATCCAGATCCGCGCACAGCTTTACGTAGTCATACCGTTCCGGAGGAAGCTCGCGGCCTCCCAACACCTCCAGATTAATGTAATGCTCCGGTCGGTCTGCATTCCGGATATGGGTGCGTCTATTCGGTAATTCGACCCCACGAAGCACATCCGGGTCATATACTGCGTGAACCGCAGTACCCTTGCCTGACCTCAAAAAAACCGGCACTTCATCTGGAAGCGCCAGAAGGGCAGCGCGCGTCAGTATTCCGTGTCCAGGAGGCCACCAGGCGTCACACTGGGTCGTCCAAATGGAAACAATTCCAAAAGAAATCAGAAGTGCTTTTCGCATGTTCGATCCACTTTGGAGGATGCGTAAAAATTCACAGTCTCGGCTATTTCCTGTGCAATCTACGGCAGCCATTTCCCTTTGTCAACGTCTGGCTAATGAAAAACGGAGGCCCCGGAAGGCCTCCGCTCTTGTCTGGCGGGAATGTGTGGGAATCGAACCCACCCAGTGTGGGATTAGCACACCGCAACGGGTTTGAAGCCCGCGAGGGCCACCAGTGCCCCATCCACTCCCGTATTCCTGTGACCCTGCCCGGAATCCATAGCCCGATGCTTGGGGTTTCTATGAATCCGTCGCGAGCGCCGCATCTTCTTTGGCCATTTGCTCTTTCTGCCACCCATAGTCAACATTGCCATCGTAAAATGCCTCTGGGTGTTCCACCGCCCAGAGCTGTTTCCTGATAAGCCAGTTCTTTGGGTCCAGCCGGAACGCCCGTTTCAGTTCTGTGATCGCTTCTGGCCTCTTGTTCTGCTCCAGTAGAACGATTGCGAGTTGAAATCTCGCGTCCGCTTCTCTTTCTTCAACGGTCAGTTCCTGGATTTCCCTGCCGTCGTCCGCATCGATCCACCCTTTGGGAATTACACCCGTCCTTACCCAGCTTTCCAGTTCTTCACGGAATTCGGCCTGATCGATATTTACACTGCCCACTGCCCGGGCAAGACGACCGTCCTCATCCAGGATAATGCCCACGGGAACGAATTTCAGGCCGTACGCTTTTCCAATGGTATTGTGCTGATCCAGCAATGCTCTGTAGGTCCCGCCCGCCTTCTCTACCCAGGGCTTTGCGACCTCAGCCCCCTGTACATCGTTTGCAATGACTACGATCTCTACCTGATCCCCGTGTGTTTCGTAGAAAGACTGCCATCCAGGCAGTTGGCCCCGGCATCCTCACCAGGAAGCCCACATGTAGAAGACTGTTTTCTTTCCCTTGTAATCACTGTTCGAAACAGGCCTGCCAGTATAAAGATCAGGCAAGGAGAACGCAGGCGGCATATCTCCGATGCCAAGTCCTGCCTGCACCTGAGTGCTCGATGATCGCACACGTAAGGTGTCTGCACTGACCTCCCAGCGAAGACCGAGGGGCTCACCGAAAGCTCCCAATCTTGCATAAAGCACCTGCTCAATCTCTACCGTTGACGAATCCGTTCCATTCAGGGGAATACAGAGGTCATCACGACACACCGCCAGGGGGCCGCCATTCTCCAGTACTTTGGCTTCAGCACCCACCGCCTCTGCAAATCTATTGAGCGGAACAAGGATCTGATCACCATCGAGCCTTGGACCGGGTTGCATCGCAACAGCCTGTCCATCCAGCTGGAATACCAGGTCTTTCATAGTCGCCTCCACTGCCGGCACGTCTCCATTCACGATTATTAAAGTCGCAAACAGGCACGCGATGGCCGAAACAATCCTTTTTACGTGCTTCATAATACCCTTTCAATTCCCTTGCATTTAACAGTTGTTCAGGAATTTACTCCGTTGCAAACCTGAAGTCAAGACTCCCTTTCAGACTTCAGAATCCGCACATCGCCTTCACGGATGGTCACCCCGCGGTTGTCAAAATAGTTCAGCAGCGGAACTGCGTATTTTCGGGTGGTACCCACCAGATCCCGAAATTCGGACACGCCCATTTCTTTGTGTTCAGAAAGGTAGGCGACCAGAGAAGTTTCCATCTCATGGAGTGAACCTGGATCGAAAAGCAGGGTGTCCTCAAGTCGAACAAGCTCCCCCATCGCCTGCAAAACACCCACGATCTGGCGCACCTCATCCCCATCGCCGGGAACTTTCTCAAGAATCTCATTCAGATCCGGCGGTGAACCCTTGCCCTCTGCCACCAACGCCAGGATGCCCGTTCTGATTTGTTCCTGATCCTCATTCAAACTGATCCGATGCGCTGCAAGACT
>CAVOEZ010000518.1:0-3928 GCA_963694355.1 Latescibacteria bacterium UBA2968
CGCCGTTCCCGAATCCGTCATCTGGCAAAACGACCGAACCAAATTGCCTTCTGACATCGCCAGCCTTCAGGAACCCTTTGGAAATGCCGTATTCGCCACCCTCTCCCACGACCTGGCCGGCCAAACGGTCGTCGTCTTTGGTTGCGGACCCATCGGACTGTTCAGCATCGGGATCGCCCGGGCGTCCGGTGCGGCCGCGGTAATCGCAGTAGATCCTATGGAATACCGGCTAAACCTTGCCAAACAGATGGGCGCGTCCGAGGCATTCTCCCCGACATCCGAAGGAGACATAGTCACAAGAATTCTCGAGGCCAACGAAGGATACGGTCTGGATGTCGCCCTTGAAATGAGTGGGGCGCCTTCCGCCATCACGAACGCCTTCCAAACGGTTCGCAACAGCGGCAGCATCACCTTGTTCGGCATCCCTTCAAAGCCGGTCGAGGTCGACATTGCCGAAAATATGATCTTCAAGAACCTGAATGTCTTCGCCCTGAACGGCAGAAGAATCTGGGACACTTGGTACAAGACCCGATGGCTATTGGAAAGCGGTGTCGTGGACCTGCGGCCCCTTATTACTAAAGAGATGGAACTGGAACAGATCGAGGAAGCTGCAACGCTGTTATCTTCCGGTAAAGCTTGCAAAATCGTACTCCGACCCAATCCCGGCATGGAAGAGCAGCAGCCCAATTCTGATAGACAAAAGGCGGAAGACCCGCACGCGAAGGCCGTATTCATCCACCGCTGATAGCCAATTCAAATGAGGATCCCATGACGAAAATCTACGACGACATCACCCAAACCATCGGTAACACGCCCCTGGTTCGCGTCAACAAACTGATGGGCGCAACCAAAGCCATCGTCCTGGCCAAGCTGGAATTCTTAAACCCGCTGTCCAGCGTGAAAGACCGGATCGGTGTATCCATGATCGACGAGGCCGAAAAGAGCGGCCACATCAAGGAAAACACACGCGTCGTGGAGCCCACGTCGGGAAACACGGGAATCGCGCTGGCCTTCGTATGCGCGGCCAGAGGACACAGACTCACGCTCACTATGCCTGAAAGCATGAGCATGGAACGACGAATCCTGCTCAAAGCCCTGGGCGCCGAACTCATCCTCACCCCGGCGGCACAGGGCATGAACGGAGCCATACAGGAGGCCGAACGCATTGCTGCGGAAGACCCCGACGCCTGGATCCCGCAACAATTCAAGAACGGCGCCAATCCGGAAATCCATCGCCGCACCACGGCCGAAGAAATATGGAACGACACGGACGGCGGGGCGGACATCCTAGTCTCAGGCATAGGCACGGGAGGAACCATCACCGGTGTGGCGGAAGTCATAAAGGCCCGGAAGCCGGAATTCCGAACAGTAGCCGTAGAACCGGCTGATTCGCCTGTACTCTCTGGTGGTCAGCCGGGACCTCACAAGATTCAGGGCATCGGGGCGGGCTTCGTGCCGGACATCCTGAACACTGGCATCATCGACGAAATCGTCAAAGTCACAAACGACCAGGCCATGGAAATGGCGCGTTCGGCGGCCGTCCAGGCGGGCCTGCTCGTAGGCATATCTTCAGGTGCGGCGCTCCACGCTGCGCGGGAGATCGCTCAAAGACCGGAATCAGACGGCAAAATGATCGTCACCATATTACCCAGTTGCGGAGAGCGTTACTTGTCCACAGACCTTTTTGCCCATCTGCGTGAGGACGCCTGACCCCGCGCCTTCCCGGATTCGCCTCGAACCTGACGCCTGCCTGATACATAGGTAAAAACCCTTTGCGGACACCGGACTTCTGCAGTATATTCTCGCATATACGTATAAACGGATATAATGATATTTGACACAAAATCGGAGTTCACGCAATGTCTGAAGGCACCACAAGCAAATTGTCATTTCTCGACCGATATCTCACCCTCTGGATATTTCTCGCCATGGGCATCGGGGTCGGGGCTGGATATACATCCCCGGGCCTGGTCGAAGTCATCACCGGATTCCAGGTGGGCACCACATCCATTCCCATCGCCGTCGGATTGATCCTCATGATGTATCCCCCTCTGGCCAAGGTCAAATACGAGGAACTGGGTGAAGTATTCCGCAACTGGAAAATCCTCGTCCTGTCCCTGGTCCAAAACTGGCTCATCGGCCCCGTTCTCATGTTTTCCCTGGCCATCCTCTTCCTCACCGATTATCCGGACTACATGGTCGGCCTCATCCTTATCGGGCTGGCCAGATGCATCGCCATGGTCATCGTCTGGAACGAACTGGCGAAGGGAGATACCGAATACGCCGCAGGTCTGGTGGCCTTCAATTCGGTCTTTCAGGTCCTCTTCTTCTCCGTTTACGCCTACGTATTCATCACCATTCTTCCGGCCTGGCTCGGCCTCAAAGGTGTGGAAGTGCACATCACCATGGGGCAAATCGCCGAAAGCGTCCTCATCTACCTCGGCATCCCCTTCTTCGGCGGAATTCTGACACGCTACAGCCTCATCAAAATCAAGAGTCGGGAATGGTATGAACGCAAATTCATCCCCATGATCAGCCCAATCACCTTGTTTGCACTGCTGTTCACCATCATGGTCATGTTCTCTCTCAAAGGTGAGCACATTGTCAAAATCCCCATGGACGTTGTCAGAATCGCAATACCCCTGATCCTCTACTTCGTCGTCATGTTCCTTCTCTCATTCTACATGGGGAAAAAGGTCGGCGCGGACTACAGCAAAACGGCCACCATCTCATTTACCGCTGCCAGCAACAACTTCGAACTCGCGATCGCAGTCGCCGTAGCCGTCTTCGGCATCAATTCGGGTGTGGCGTTCGCCGCCGTCATCGGACCGCTCGTCGAAGTTCCGGTCCTCATCGGACTGGTAAACGTATCCCTCTGGTTCCAAAAGAAATATTTCACGTCCGACCCGCAAGTCGCCTCCATCACCTCCTGAACGGACCTCCTGCTCATGTCGATCCAAAACGACCTCGACATCTTCAAAGCCTGCTCCGACGAAACCCGCCTCCGCATCCTCTTCCTACTCTCCGAAAGAGAACTCTGCGTCTGCGAACTCGTGGCCATTCTGGACATGCCTCAGGGCAAGATCTCCAGGCACCTCGCCCTGCTGAAAAACGCATCACTCGTCTCCGACCGGCGCGAAGGAACCTGGATCTACTACTCGCTCACCGCGGCCAACGCCGGACTTCCTAAACGCCTGAGGAAATATCTTCGCAAGGACCGGAACCGTCTGGACATCGTAATCGAAGACCTGAACCACCTGGACAAACTCGCATTCGCCGGAGAAATCTGTGTACCGCGACCACCCACGATTTTGCCATCACACTCGAATCACTGAGCAACCATCGCCATGGTGAACATCCTCTTCCTCTGCACGGGCAACTCCTGCCGAAGTCAAATGGCCGAAGGCTGGGCGCGTCATCTCCGAAGCGATCAGATCCAGGCCTGGTCCGCCGGCATCGAAACGCACGGCCTCAACCCCAACGCCGTCAAAGTCATGGCTGAGGCGGGTGTGGACATCACATCCCGGAAATCCAAACACGTGGATGACCTGATGGACATCTCATTCGACTACATCATCACCGTCTGCGACCACGCCAACGCGCACTGCCCTCTGTTTCCTGGTCGCGCCACCGTGATCCACAGAGCCTTCGACGATCCACCCAAACTCGCAGCTGATGCACGTAGTGAACATGAAACGCTTGCGCCTTATCGACGGGTGCGGGATGAGATTCGGGACTATGTGGCAACCCTGCCTGGCAACCTGAATCAGGTGTTGGCAGACGCGTAAACTGATACCTGCGTGTATATACATGTAAAAAGGGGCGACCTCTCGGCCGCCCCATCGCAATATCCCGCTCTCCCCCGGGACATTGTCTTACTGGACTACAGCTTCACATCGAACAGATTCTCATCTCCCGCTTGCTGGAT
>CAVOEZ010000519.1:0-3920 GCA_963694355.1 Latescibacteria bacterium UBA2968
CGAAGGGAATGCTTCCGTACCACGGAGCGGCTGGAAATGGGCTTTTCCTATAAGGGAGGTCTTGTATCCAGCCGCCTGAAAATCCTCTCCCACCGTGTGCTCAGTTTCGGACAACTTCGTCCCGAGCGACCAGGCGCCGTGCTGGCTCGGATACTTCCCTGTGATGATGGAAGCCCTCGTCGGCGTGCACGTAGGATTCGGACAATACGCCCGGTTGAACAACGTACCCTCACGTGCAAGTTGATCCAGCCGCGGCGTCTGCAACTCCGGATTCATGCAACCCAGTGTATGCCAGGGTTGTTGATCGCTGGTGATCAACAGAATGTTTTGTCGTTTCTTGCCCATCCAACCTCCTATCTCGGTGGTAAGTACAGGGCTATAGTACTTAACCCGTGTGGCTCTGGCAAACACTAATGGGGTTGAAATCATTTAAATCACGAAGGTACGAAAGGGCGAAAATCACGAAACCACCTTCCTCCGCAACTTTTGGTGTGACAGGCAAGGTCCTTGACGTGGTAGAACCGGGATTTATTGAAAAAGTGTTGACATTTTGAATCATATACTCTATTTTATAGAGAACTCCATTAATAGATACTGAACGAAATCCCACAGGAGGTTCAGATGGACACAATGTCGGTACAACAGTTGAAAGAGGACATCACCTTCGTCCGCCAGGCTGTAGATCAGAAGGACAAACAGCAATACACTTCCGTCGCCCTCGCTGTCCTCTGGGCAGCCATCGTAGGGACCGGATATACACTCCTGGACTTTAACCTCCCCGCAGCCATGTGGTTCTGGGGTATCGCGCCGGTGCTCGGCTTCCTCGTCAGTTTTCGAATCGGTTGGAAGGCCGAACTGGAGGCCGGTGTAGAGAATTCGTGTCCGGGATGGGTCCACGCCACCCATTGGGGAAGCATGTTCGTCATCGCCGTGGCGATCATGTCAATCGCCTACACGAGCGGCCTGCAGGGTCCCGTTATAGGTCAACTGATGAGTCTCGTCAGCGGGATCGTCTGCTTCCTGGCAGGCCTTCATCTGGACCGTCGCTTTAGGCTTCCGGGAATTGCATTGGTACTCGGGTCAGCCGCAGTCGGATTTCTGGGCGCGTTTCCCTGGACAACCCTCGGCGTGATCACTGCCGTCAGCTTGATCATCAGTGCTATCTGGATGAGGCCGCGAGATGTCGAAGCAAACTCCTGAGTCCAGATCGAACAATCTTGCGCAGCTCGACAAACTGCTCGAACACAGGAGCAGACTTGGTGTCTGCGTTCTCCTGGCTGACTCAGAAAGAATCGCCTTTTCCAGCCTCAAGAACCTCGTCAAGGAAACCGACGGCAACATGGGCGCCCACCTCCGCAAGCTCGAGGACGCGGGATATGTTAACGTGGACAAACGATTCGAAAAAAGAAAACCGGTGAGCTGGTATCAGCTCACCGGCAAGGGTCGGACCGCCTTAAAGGCTCATCTGGATGCGCTTCAGGCACTCATTGAGGGACTGGGGGGATAACCTGGAACACGGAAGTATGGAGATTCGGAAGGCGTCGGCCCCCACCTCACGCGAAACCTCTAAATTACGTAGAGACGAAACAAGCAAATCCCTAATTCTAAGCAAGAATGTCGGTTTGCGCTGCGAGCTTGACATTATGAATAGAATGGCGAATATTTCTTAACCCGTCATGAATGACAAACAAATGCTATAGACACAGGAGACAGTCAAATGGCCGGAAGAACCCTGACAGCTGTTCTTCAACGGGAAGATGACCTATTCGTTGCAACCTGTCCAGAGGTTGGGACGGTCAGCCAAGGAAAAACCATAGAACAAGCCGTGGAAAACTTGAGAGAAGCCACCGAACTCTACCTCGAAGAATTTCCACACGCCGACTTCCGTCGCTGAGTATTACACATCGCTCGCCTCCCGGTCCTCATCCTGAATCAGCCCCCTCTGATTGTCCCGACAACGCTCCAAAAATCCCCAATCTCGAAGCAGAAAATCAGGATCCTTCAGAATACATCTGGCCCCTTCATCGATCATTTCCCGCGCATTCATTCGTGTCACCTTCGCATCGCCGATTCACCCATACTGAATCAGTCCGTCCCCCTCCATCACCGGCTCCATACTGACGCTAACGAGAAACAACTCATCCTCACCGAACATCGTACTTCAGGAAACGGACGAATGCCAATGCAAACAGAACGAGTTGAACGACTACCAGGATCATAAACTCCGTAGTAATTGCAGCGAGAGACTGTTCGAATTTCGAGGCGTGAAATCTCAAAACTGGAACCTTGTCGTCCTGAAGCCAATCCGACTTGATTTCTTCGGCAGCTGCGGCCTGTTTGAGGTTGGCTGAGTATTCTCGAAACGACTTTCGGTATTGCTCAAATCCGGTGTAGGCATTCCTGTAGAAAGAAAGACCGGTATCCGCCAATTCCATGGCCGAGAACGTCCGAGAAGCCAGAGGAGACAGTCTCGACAGGCCAATGCTAACTCCTGTTTGCCTTTCCACCTGCCTCCGGTATTCCAGATCGATCCTGGTCTTTTCCTCACCCGCCTTCTCACTTGCTTCCGTTCTGAAGGAAAGTCTCTGCTCTTCGGTGATCTCGCCTTTGGTCAACCGTTCCTGTATTCTTGCGAACGCTTCCCCCCGCTCCAGATCTATGCCCCTTTTCTGCAATCGAATCTGCTGGAAGGTAGGAATCGGATCCACCATGGTCCCAAGAGAAGCGAGCAGATTGGGCAGCAGAATCGAGACACCGATCCATGCGGCAAGACAGATCAGCAAGGAAGAGGAAGGTCTCCGGGTGAACACGGAAATGGCGATCCCCATCGTCACGAACAGAGACAGATATACCAGGGATACCAGGACGATCATGCCCAGACGAACCGCGATGTCGGTCGTCAATGGTTCCCCATTCACCACACCAAGCACTGCGAGTCCAAGACCTGTTGCCAGGAGAAATGGAACGGCCAGAGTCGTCATTGCGCCCAGCCATTTTCCTATCAGCACACGATCCCTACTGATGCCCGCGGAAAACATCACACGGAGGGTTCCTGCCTGCTTCTCTCCACAGACCGAATCGAAGGTAAAGAACAGCGCAACCAGACTCAGAATCGAACCCACGACAAACACGAAATCCGGCCGCGGAAACAGAACGAACAGCGGGTTCCTGTAATGGGTATCATTGGCCTGGCGCGACCAGGATGCCCTGTCAAGCACATGGATCTGTGCCGGGACCTTTCCCGTAAGTCCACCGGCAAGAGGCTCCAGAACCTGCGGCCGTCTGAACGCATAAATTCCGCGCTCGTTGGTCAACTCCCTCACCTGCTGCAGGACTGTCGAATTTTCGTTGACCGAGTGAAGATACCGCTGCTCCGAGGCCAGGCTGGTTTGATAATCCTCAACACGCTTCTGATATTCCAGACCCATCAGGACCAGGCCCATCAGCACCAGCGCACAGCACAACCCTGCGACCCAGAAGAACCTTGTCTCCCTCAGGTGCAGCAGGACCTCTTTCTGAACCAATCGCATCAACATCGGTCTTCCTCGAAAGGAACGTCATCAACAGGTGAATCAGCGAACATCGTATTTCAAAAACCCAACATAGCCGGTTACAAAGAAAATTACATTCCAGACCACCAGTAATCCCAGATCCAGCAGCGCGGTCCCGACCCTGTCACCCAATTCAGCTTTGATGTAAGAGAACCGGGGGTAGTCAGAGGTAGAGATCGGCCCACCGTCGGTATTGATGCGCACGATCCACTTGTCCTCACAGTAATTAAGGAAACGCATGCGATACGCCTGCAGCGCCTTTCTGAAACTTCGGAGATCGCAGATTCCAGTTCCAGAAATCTCACTCGAAGCATAAATCACAGAGGCTGTGGGAGACAATCTCGAGAACCACATCGCAGCGGACACCTG
>CAVOEZ010000520.1:0-3911 GCA_963694355.1 Latescibacteria bacterium UBA2968
TGCTGCGACCACCAAAATTGTTATAGCAATTCCAATTGATGTTGGATGCCAGAACTGCAATATCAGCAGATGGCTTTTCGGGGGCTACCACCCACGGAAAAGAAAAGAAAAGCCCACTCTCTGTTTTGGCGTGGAGGTAATACAGGCCGGTACGATCAGGTGCTTGCACATACTGTTTGTGACTCGGACTGGTGTAGCCGAATTTGTTCCACTGCACCCCAGTCTGACAATAATCGCCGTCAGGGCTGAGCTGTACGGTCGCTCTCGGACCGTGTTCATCGTACCATCCAATCGGCCGGATGAACTCTTTTTCATAGCCATAACGCCACAGTTCGATCTTGTAGGCCTCGTGCGAATGTACCCTGAATTCCGACCTGTCTCCTGTCTTTACGCACTTGGGCCACATATATCCCATCAGGCAATCCGACAGCAGACGAAATTGATGGGGCTCATCCTCCTGGATATCTGCGTGCACGATCTTGGACCCAAACCCATCTTTGGCGAGCGTCACCTGGTACGCTCCGGGCTCGAGATCGATGTAAACCCCTCCGGATGCGCCCGAACGGGCTTGTGTTACACCGGCATCATTCTTAAACTCCAGCGCCACATCAGACAGCGCAATGTATCGTTCATCACTGACATAACCCGCAAGCATGCTCTGACTCCTGTCTTCGATGAAATTTCGTCTGAATTGTCCTGTTTCCCACGAAACGGAGCGCCAATAAAGTTTCAAATATTGACCGTGTCAAACAAAACATGGGCGACCCGAAATTGGGGATCCGCCCATTCCAAATCCATCCCACGCTTCTCTTTCATGACCTCCACGGACCCGTTATCGCCAGGGTAAGACCGGGAGATTGGATATTTACGAACAAGGTCGATCCGTCCGGAGAAAACGTAACACCGGCTAATTCGGATTCATTCATGGCGTTTCGGCCAAACTTATACAGCTCCCCTGCCGGCGTGACGCCCACGAGGCCATCTCCGCCAGGGCCATCCTCGCAAAGGATAAGATCGCCCCAGGGAGAAACGGTCAGATTGTCTGCATTCTCTACCAACTGACTGTCATTCGGTTCTACGAATAGCTCGAGAGTTCCCGGCGAACCTTTTTCGCGATTCTTACCCTCGTGCGGACTGGGAACATATCGCCAGATCTGCCCCTTCTCTTCCTTTCCGCCGGAGGTGCAGGCGAAGTAGACGGCGTTCCGACCATACCACATTCCCTCTCCCCTGGCGAAACGAGCCGCCCCCAAGCCGTATCCGCGATATCGCAGGTCATCATTAGGCGCCATCACGTCGTCGAGGTCGATCCACTTCACCTTAAGGGGCTTTCCTGGGATCACCGTGGGGAATTCTCCGTGATTCCTGGTGTCCAGCCTTTTCTTATCCCTCAGCGCCATGGCCTGAAGTTTCCCGCCCTCTTTCAGCTTCCCGGGCACTCTGGGAATAAACCTGTAAATCATTCCGTCCGAACGGTCTTCCGTTTGATAAACGATTCCCGTGCTTGGGTCCACTGCAATCGCTTCGTGATTGAACCGACCCATTGCAGTTAAGGGTACGGGATCCGCCAATCCGATTTCCTCAACCGCCGGAACCTCAAAGTTGAACCCGTGATCCCGACTCAGGACATCGTCGGTACGTTCAACGGTCTCTTCACAAGTCACCCAGGTATTCCAGGGTGTTGGACCACCTGCGCAGTTCCGCAGGGTGCCAGCCAAACTCAAGTAGTGTCGTTCGAGTTGTCCGTTCCGGGTATCGTAGACCAGTGTCGTAGTACCACCCAGGCAAGGGGTCGTCTGGCCCGAGTCGTATACCGAACCCTCGGTTCCGTCGACGAACAACGCATTTTCCTTCCCGAAGGGCCCCAATTCCGGGGAAGTCGTGCTGCCCAACTCGTGATTCCGAACCAGAATGGTCTTTCCATTCGAACCTGGAAAAGCCGCCATCCCATCGTGCAGACCAGGTACGAGGAAGCCGTCGTCCATCTTCTGCCCTACTCGAGAAATCACCGAATGCTTGAATCCCTCCGGCAAATCCAGAATACCTTCCGGGTCGGGCAACAGATTTCCAAATCCGTAAGAAAACTCCGTAGATGCAAACACGCTTTGAGGCCCCAGCAGTTTCTTCAACCCACTGAACCCCAGAGACACCGCAGCCGCAGATTTCAGGAAATATCTTCGTGAGATTGTCACATTCCCCCCCTATGTCCGTCCGGGCGCTTAAGGTTAAAGTTCATTCTTGTATTCTTGATCCTCGAGCCCTGTCACTCTGCCTGAGATGCTGCATCGAGATCCATAATGTTTATTCCTCCGCAGTAGTTCTGAACCTGGTAGTGCTTCACCTGGCTCATCTTCTGCACAACATCTGCAATACGCCGAACAAGGTGATCGATCTGCTCGAGATCCTTATGCATCTTGTCCTCGCCAGTGGACCCCTCCAGAAGCAGCTCCAGTCTCGCCATAACCACAGAAAGCGGATTGTTTATTTCGTGGGCAGCGGCACCTGCCAACTCGATTATCGCAAGATCTCGCTGTTTTTCAACCGTCATGCGATTGGCCTGTCGGATACGGAGTTGCGTTCGGGTTCGGGCAACCAACTCACCCATGTCGAATGGTTTGCGAACATAATCGTTTGCACCCAGATCCAATCCCCGGGAGACCTCTTCAGAACTCCTGGCATGCGCCGTCATAATGATAACCGGGATGTCTTTGTAGTCCGGTTCCGATCGAATCTTCTCGAGCAGTCCGAATCCATCCAGTCGAGGCATATCCACATCGGTCAGGACCAGATCGAAACCATCAGCGAGTAAACTAAATCCCTCCTCACCGTCTTCGGCGGTTTGACAACGAAAGCCCTCCATTTCCAGCCGTTTCGCCAGCGGCAGCCGGATAGAGGCATCATCATCGACCACCAGAACAGGGGCTCCGACCGAATTTTGCTGACCAACCGCAAGTCGACTTCGGACAACCGCTTTGAGCGATTCCGGTTTTTGAGCCAAACCGGTCCAGGTGAATCCGATCTGATCACCTGCCGCATCCTCGGAGTGTACCACCAGCAGGGGTATGCTGTCTCCCGCGGAATCCTGAAGCACTTGAACAAGTTCGAAGACATCCAGACCAGGGAAATCAGCTTCAGTAATCACGAGATGAGGAGGGCGATCCACGATGACTTCACGCACTGAGCCATCCGTATTACAGACCACACACTCGTGGCCCTCCATTTCGAGGGCATCCACGACCGGCTGGAGACTGCCTGATTCATGTTTGGCAATTAGAATTCTGGCCATGTGTAACCCTCAAGGATGGGAATCAGGCAGGAGGTTCGGAATCGCATAAATAACCGGATGGCCTTCTTTCGTGCCAATCTGTGGAGGTCTCATACGCATGCGCCAGACGAAGAATCGTAGCCTCGTCGAATGGCTTTCCAATAAGCTGCAAGCCAACAGGAAGACCCTGGTCTGTCCAACCACAAGGAATTGAAATGGCACAAAGTCCAAGCCAGTTTACAAGACGTGTCAGCAGTTTTGCAGGTTCACCCTTTTCCAGATCGGCGAGACGGGGGGCCGTAGTAAGCAGCGTCGGACCCACGACAGCCTCCACGGCATTCAATCGCTTGTGTGCCGATGCAATCAGTTTAAATCTGCGCTCCTGAATCTGGAGAAAATCGACTGCCGGCAGCGAAGGCGTCGCTTCCAGCCTCGCTCTCACGCGATCGCTGTAGAGCTCGGCATACTTTGCAAGCGTTTCCTGGTGTTCCGCAAAAGCCTCCATGCGCAACAAGGTCAGATTATCCTCATCAGCTTCTGCCTGGACCGCCTCCGGAAAGGGTAATTCAACCACAGAGGCGCCCAGTTCTTCCAGCCGGTCTATTCCAGCTTCAACCAGCGAAACCACCTGGGCATCTGCACCATC
>CAVOEZ010000521.1:0-3910 GCA_963694355.1 Latescibacteria bacterium UBA2968
TCAGCAAGATACTTCAGGGAAATCTGATATGCCTAGGGATTTGATTACACTGGCTTGTGGCGACTGTTCTCGCAGGAATTACTCAACTGACAAGAACAGACGTTTACATCCGGATCGTGTAGAGTTCAAGAAATACTGCAAATTCTGCAGGAAGCACACGTCGCACAAAGAGTCCCGATAGTCATTCCTTAATAATTCATGTTACTTTTCGGATATCCAAATGGTTAGGCCAGTAGCTCAATTGGCAGAGCACCGGTCTCCAAAACCGGTGGTTGCGGGTTCGATTCCTGCCTGGCCTGCCACCTTCCTTGATTTCGTTCCCGGATTCGCAATGCGCCAGTTGTACGTGCGAAATCCAATAAAATCTGGCAGACTTTATTCAGGATTATCTTACCCAAAATGATCGGTAAAATTTCTCAATTCGTCAAAGATGTCAAGCTTGAGATGAATAAAGTCACCTGGCCAACCAGAGACGAACTTTCTGCATCCACAACCATTGTGCTGGTGGTTTCGCTGGCTCTCGCGGTCTTTATATTCATGGCGGATTTCCTGTTGTCCAGAATCATGGATTTGATTCTGAACTAAAATGACGATCCATCCTAACAAAGGGGCCATCCAGCCATGGCGATGAAGTGGTATGCGGTTCATACCTACTCGGGACACGAAAATAAAGTTCGAACCTACCTGGAAAATGCCACAGAGGGTTCAGGATTCAGTGATAGAATTGGGAGCGTTGTGGTCCCTACCGAGGAAGTGGTAGAGATGAAGGACGGGCGCAAGACCACCTCTCTCAAGAAATTTTTGCCGAGTTATATTCTTGTAGAAATGGAAATGGACAAGGAAACGCTTCACTTTGTAACCAGTGTGCCCGGTGTGACCAGCTTTGTAGGCCCAGGAAAGCGTCCACAGCCGCTTCGTGAAGACGAGGTGGAACGCGTGCTCGGTCAGATTGATCGGAAGCAGATTCAGGACAAACAGGAAATCCCCTACCAGATTGGTGATCGCGTAAAGGTTATCGATGGTCCATTCAGCGATTTTGTAGGTATGGTGGATGATTTGAATCCTGAAAAGAGTAAAATTAAGGTGATGGTAAGCATATTTGGCCGAAACACGCCCGTAGAACTCGATGTTCTTCAGGTCGAAGAGGCGGTAGAGGCAAGTTAGACCTGAACCCAATTATTAGAGGTGATGATCCATGGCAAAGAAGGTGATGACAACGATCAAGCTTCAGATCCCGGCGGGGCAGGCAACCCCCACACCACCGGTTGGACCTGCTCTTGGACAGCACGGGGTCAATATCATGGAGTTCTGCAAAGCGTTCAATGCTCAAACCCAGGACAGGCAGGGACTGATTATTCCTGCGGTGATCACCGTATTTGTGGACAGGAGCTTCACATTCGTACTCAAGAGCCCTCCTGCAGCTGTCCTGCTTAAGCGGGCGGCAGGATTGGAAAAAGGATCTCCCGAGTCCAACAGAGAGAAAGTAGGAAGTGTGACGCGGGATCAAGTTCGGGAAATCGCAGAAATGAAAATGGTGGACCTGAATGCCGCCACTATCGACACGGCGATGCTGATGATTGAAGGTACCGCAAGAAGCGCCGGAATTACCGTAGACGGCTGATGCTTTGAACGTCGGAGGACGAAATGGGTAAAAGTGGCAAAATTTACGACGAGGCAATGGGAAGCTTTGACCGGCGCACCCATTATGTACTCGAAGAGGCAATTTCGCTGGTCAAAAAGATGCCTCATCGGAAGTTTGACGAAACTGTCGAAGTGAACATGCGCTTGGGTGTGGACCCTCGGCATGCGGATCAGTTAGTGCGCGGTACAGTTGTGCTCCCGCACGGTCTGGGCAGATCAGTTCGAATTGCGGTATTTGCCAAAGGCGACCAGGCTGCAGCGGCCGAAGCGGCAGGGGCAGATGTTGTGGGTGCCGACGATCTTGTGGAAAAGGTCAATGGTGGCTGGACGGATTTCGATGTGGCCATATCTACACCTGATATGATGGGAAGTGTGGGTCGCCTGGGTCGCGTACTGGGGCCAAGAGGTCTTATGCCAAATCCCAAGAGCGCTACTGTAACGCAAGATGTAGGAAAAGCAGTCGAAGAAGCTAAGGCCGGACGTATTGAATACAGAGTAGACAGACAGGGAAATGTACACGCACCTGTTGGAAAGCTCTCTTTCGAACCCGACTGCCTCACCGAGAATGCCCGGGCATTGATAGATTCCGTGATCCGTGCAAAGCCTACGGCGGCAAAGGGACAATATTTGAGGTCGGTAACCCTGTCCAGCACGATGGGGCCCGGAGTACGCATCGAAAGATCCAGTCTTGGCGGATAAGCGGTTTTCGAGCGGAATTTGAAGAAAGAAGGAAGCGAATGCCAACTGCAGAAAAGATAGCTGCCGTAGAAGATCTGGTTGAGGTCATGAGCAAGTCTCAGGGAATTTACCTCACTGATTTTACGGGTTTGGATGTGCCCACGTTCACAGAACTGCGCCAAAAACTAAGAGCAGAGCAAGTCTCCTACCGTGTGGTCAAAAATCGACTTGCTCTGAGGGCAGCTAAAGAGGCCGGAATTGAAGGACTTGAAGGCATGTTCGGGGGGCCCACGGGCCTGGTGAGTTCAGAGACGGACCCGATGGCCCCGGTGCGGGTTTTAGCTGATTTTGCAAAAGACAATAACGACCTACCAGTAATTAAAGTCGGGTACCTCGACGGTCAGGTATATCTGGAAGAAAGGCTGCAAGCGTTGGCCAAACTTCCGCCAAGAGAGGTGCTTCTCGGTCAGGTGGTTGGTATGATACAAGCACCGATCAGCGGGCTTGTATCGTGTCTTAACGGTATCTTGCAGAACCTGGTGTTGGTTCTCAGTGCAGTCGCAGAAAAAAAAGGGGAAGGTGGCAGTGAAGATGCTCCCACCGAAAATTCCTGATTTATCCACCAAAACAATCGAGCCTGGACGGAGGAAAACATGGCAGTCGAAGAGATCATCGGAGAGATCGAGAAGCTTTCTGTGCTTGAGTTGGCAGAGTTGGTGAAGGCGCTCGAGGAAAAGTTTGGTGTTAGCGCACAAGCAGCGATGGTGGCAGCACCTGCCGGTGCGGCACCGGCAGAAGCTGAAGCGGAAGAGCAGAGCGAATTCGACGTAGTTCTTTCAGCTGCTGGAGACAAAAAAATTCAGGTGATCAAGGTTGTTCGTTCGATCACAAGTTTGGGTCTTAAAGAGGCAAAGGCCCTTGTGGATGGCGCTCCGAACAATGTAAAAGAAGGAGTGTCGAAGGAAGAGGCCGATCAGATTAAGGGAGAGCTGGAGGAAGTTGGAGCAGTTGTAGAGATCAAGTAGCACTTACGGGCGCCAACAACATCTCGTGATCCAACCTTCAGCCGATTTCACCACAGGAGCGTGATCGCTTTGGCAGAAAAACAGCTTATTGAGAGGTTCTCCTACGGTAAGATTGCTTCGGCATTAGAAATGCCCAATCTGCTGGATATTCAGATCGATTCCTACAATGGGTTCCTGCAGAAGGACAAATTGCCTGGTGACCGAGAGAAAAAGGGACTCCAGGCAGTTTTTAATAGTATTTTTCCAATTTCCGATGTTCACGATCTCTTTTCGCTCGAGTTCGTTGATTATGCAATTGGGACACCAAAGTACGAAGTCGATGAATGCCACGAACGCGGCACAACTTACGCCGCGCCCCTGCGGGCGACACTCCGACTCATTGCCCGTGAAAAGCAGGATGGTGAAGAAAACCGGATAAAAGACATAGTCGAACAGACCGTCTTTTTAGGCGAGTTGCCATTGATGACGAGTGAGGGCACCTTCATTATTAATGGATCCGAGCGGGTGATCGTCAGCCAGCTGCACCGCTCACCGGGTGTGTTCTTTGATGAAACCATTCACCCTAA
>CAVOEZ010000522.1:0-3891 GCA_963694355.1 Latescibacteria bacterium UBA2968
GGTTCTTCGACTTCGACTAAGGTGCGGGGTTTCATAACCTTGGTCCTCCTTTGCCTGCTGCTCAGTTTACGTACCCACTGATAAAGTCTATGGCGCCACCAACTGACTGAACAGCATGGGCCTCGTCCTCGTCCATCTCAATGTCGAATTCTTCCTCGAATCCGGCCATCAGTTCGACAGACTGGATGGATTCCGCGCCCAGGTCGGCTGTGAACATATCCTCTTCCTTGATCTGTTCTGCGTCGATTTCAAGTACCTGGATGATGACCTTACACACCCGATTTTTTATTTCGCTGCGATCCATTGATGCCTCCGGAAAGAGAAATACAAACCAAGAAATTTACCCACTGCTTGCCAGAATCACAGGTTGGAGGCTGCACCCCTATCCAGGATGAAGGTGCAGTCCGGGTGGTCCTGTAAAAGGCTTGAAGGACAGGCTGCCGAAAACGGACCCTCTACAGCCGCTGCAATAGCTTCGGCCTTCTTTTCGCCAATGGCGAGGAGGATCAGTTTCCGCGCTTCACGGATGGTACCGATTCCAGCTGAAAGCGCGGACCGAGGCACTTCAGCGGGGTCTGAGAAGGATCGACCGTCGCTGTTGGCCTCGATCGTACTCTGCGAAAGACTCACGAGTCTGGTACGAGTGTCGATAGGACTGCCGGGCTCGTTGAAGGCGATGTGGCCATTTATTCCGATTCCCAGCAGCCAGATATCTATGCCGCCAGAGGCGAGAATCTTCGTTTCGAAGGCCTGACATTCCAGGTTGGGGTTCACTGCGGAACCGTTGAGAACGTTTGTGTTCCATGGCCTGATGTCGATGTTGTTGAACAGATGCTGGTTCATAAAGTAGCGATAGCTCTGATCGTGATCTCCACTCAGTCCCCAATACTCATCCAGATTGAAGGAGGTGACGCCGGCGAAGCTGAGGCCTTCAGTTTTATGGATTTTGGCCAGTTCCTCATAGGTTCGCTCGGGCGTTGAACCTGTGGCCAGCCCGATTACGGTGTTCGGTTTCTTGCTTACCATTTCCGCAATTACTTTAGCGGCTTCAACGGCCACTTCATCTGCGGTCTCAAGGATTTGTAGATTGATTTTACTTGGCATTTCCGGTCCTTTAAAAGGCCCTCATTTTGTTTGCCAGGGGTTAATAAAATCCAATATATGCAAAGCGGGTGTTTATGTAAAGTTCCTGACGATCGCTGCGACCCATCCGCCCTTGTATGGCGCCGAGAGGTCTACCACAGTGCCACCTCGAAGTACTGGATCCATTGGGCGATGGTTCAGTTTTGCAGCCGTCTGTACTTGTATGCCCATTGAGACGCTGATCCAGTGAATGTCGAAGGTTGCTTCCGTATCAGACAGGTCGAGCTGCACCGATCCACCATTGGTGAAATAGACCACGTGTTTTTCGCCCGGCTGGGCTGCCAGATAGGCGACGTTGCTGTCGTCCGAAGAGATCAGGGACATCGCCGGTTCGACATCCCAAAATTTGATGGTGTCCTCCAGGAGCCGCGCAGCGCTTATGCTGGCCTTGGCAAGGTCATTCAGGCCATTCCCTGCGTCCGGACGATGAAACCGGGAGCTTGCTGAACCGCCAATTATGTTTCGCCAGAACCGTTCGACACCATCTTCCGGCCCACCCGTACCAAATCCCTTGTATCCGCTTCCGTAGATTTTGGTATGGTTGCTCGGTCGCGGATATTCGCTATTCACTTTTCCCAGCAGCCATTGAAGTCTTTCCCAGTGTGTTTCATCGTAGTTTCGGCTGTTGACCTGGGAGATGTCGGCGAACATGTAATGTTCGGGATCCGAAAAAATAAGCGGCGTATTTTTGGCTTCCTCACCCTGGTAGGCGTCGTCGAACATGTCAGTGGTGCATATCAAAACATTCTTTTCCGCAGCTTTTGCCTTGATAAATTGAATCCAGTATTGCCCCTATTGCGCGGGTGTAGATGTCTCGTTGTCCATGCAATAGAGCACGTGTCCATAGTCCAGGCTGAAAGAAAGCATCATCGAGACAAAGGCTTCCTGATATTTCCTAATGAGATCGAGCTTTTCGGTGTAGCCAGACATGCCGGGAATGGAGTGGAAAAATGGCTGCAGATCCTGACCGGAATGTTTGGGGTATTCCGTATCGAAACCGATCTGGTCATACGCATAGTTTACATTGTTGCCCGGATTCCAGGGGCTGATCTGCCAGAATTCCGTGGAGTAGTCAAATCGATCCCAGACCTCGATTTGTACAAAGATCTCCCGCTCGGCTGTCCACCGCAGCATGTTTTGAAAACGGGTCCAGTCTTCGGGGTTCCACAAGTCGAGATCAAAGGAACCGTTCGGCAGGCGTCGGTGCGGTTTGAGTTCCTTGCCTTCACGCTGACTCATCGTGTTGCGGACATAATTCCCACCAACGGAGTGAATTTCATCCAGATGCTTTTCCAGGCCGTCTAGCAGGAAGATGTGATCGGTTTGGCTGCCACCCAACAGCATAACCGGCTTGCCTTTGTACTTCCAATACCGAGGATTCATAGTCCAGGGCTGTATGCGATCTTCATTTTTCATTGTTTTCTCGATATCTCGGTTGGGATAGAAGGAACAGTACAAGTAAGGCGCAGGATGTGTTACTTTTTCCGCAACGTGTTTTCGATGGCCGTCCGCAGCTCTATAGGACTGAATCCCCACGGACCTCGCTCTCCCGCGTAGGCCACACGGCCGTCTTCTCCGATGAGATAGAGCCGTTCCGGCCAAGCCGCATACTCCGTCATGACGCCATCGTCTAACTCATCCACATAAGTTTGAATACCATACTGCATCGCTACTTCGCACGTTTCCGCCAGTGCTCGCCGCTCCTCGATGGTCTTCGGGTCGTGTATGCCAACAGGTTTACCTGACCATCCATCGTCGGGATGCGCCTCTCGGATGTAGACCATTAGAAACTGAATCAATTCACTGAACTCGGAATAGAGATCACGCAGGCTGACCGCCTCACGTACAAACGGTGGTCACGTAAAGCTTCCGAAGACCAGGGCGACTGGACGCTTGTCCCGAAAATCTGAGAGGCGAACGGAATTGTTTCCGCTGATATCGTGGAGTTCAAAATTGGGAGCGATGCCTCCCAATTTAGGCGCCTGGGGATCGTGATGATCCTGCCAGGTGGTTGCCTCTTCACGATTTCGAAATGTTTCAGCCATAGGTATTCTCCGGCAGTTTCAATCCTTGGTGATTTCGTACTCGGGCAACGCATCCCTGAGAACGCGAAGGACATTTTCTCCAACGATTTTGCGGATGTCCTGATCGGAGTACCCACGCTGAACCAGGCCAACTGTGAACAGCGGCCAGTTTGTCCACGCCATGCTCATCAGCTGCTCGCTGGTTCGCCATTCCGCCAGGTTGTGTGTTGAATCCGATGGCCAAAGAGGCTCCCATCGACCCTCGATGGGATGGATCAGTTTTTTGTTTCCAGCCGATTTCCCGGCCGAACGATGCCACCGATCAGGACCGATCGCTACGTGTTCTATACCGACTGTCTTCACCGTGTAATCTATGTGATCCAGGAATGCGCTGATGTCGCCGGTTCGGCCAAGAAATCCGGGGATGCAGCAGATACCAATGATGCCGTTGGTGTCTGCTATGGCCCGTAAAACCTCGTCCGTCTTGCATCGGCAATGATCACTGAGTGTGGTGCAGGCAGTGTGACTTGCGACGACCGGGCGCTTGGAAAGCTGAGCCGCTTCCAGAGAGGTCTTGTGGCTGCTGTGCGCGACATCTACGATGACACCCACACGGTTCATCTCTGCAATGGCGGCACGACCCAGATCGCTCAGCCCACCATCGGTGGGTTCAGCGCAACCTTCTCCCAGCATCGTACGGCGATTGTAGGTCAGATGCATCATT
>CAVOEZ010000523.1:0-3889 GCA_963694355.1 Latescibacteria bacterium UBA2968
ACCGCTCAAAGGTGTAGGCCGCGGTGGTAAATCTCCCAGTGATCCCTGCGCCTTCCGCAGACTGAATAGAGAGATGCACCACCAGGGCCAGGATAACGCTGACAGATTTTAGCATAAACTAAGGAAGCCCGAAGTATTTCACGAATTCAATGAAGTCACCAAGGTCCACAGAACCATTGCCACTGAGATCATATTTGCTTTCGAATGTCGGATCACCTGTTCTTGTGCCGAACACACGAACGAATGAGATGAAATCGCTTAGACTTACGTTACCATTTCCATCGAAATCGCCTTTGAGCATCTTGCCAACGATCCAGGTTTGAACGGCAGGGCTGCCGCCACTGGATACGGTTACGGACACACGGTCATCCGATTCCCCATCCGAAACGGTTACATCTATGGAAGCAGTTGTCTCTGTCCGAGCCGTGCCATTCACATTCCAGAGATAATTGAGAGGGTCGTTGTCCGGGTCGTTTGCAGTCACCGAGAACGTCAGCACGCTTCCTGAGGCACCCAATACAACTAATCTCGAAGGGTTGAAAGCATCAATAGCGGCGGGTTGATCCACATTTTCCACCGTGATCCCAAGAGTCACGGCGTCAGTTTCCTCCCCATCGGTGACTGAAAAGATAATCTGGTATGATAGTTCTGCAGCGGCGAAACCCGGTGTCCACGTGAACGTGTTGTCCTTGAAATCTGCGCCCTCTGGGAGGTCGGAAGCTGAATAGGTCAGCGAATCACCATCTGCGTCGGTGGCGATGACCGAAAAAGACAACTCCTCCCCTTCCTTTACCGTTTGATTGGTAAGGGCACTAAAAATCGGCGCCACATTTGTGGGCGCCGGTGTACTGCTCGCGTCGCCAGGATTAGTCACCAGTGAAGCGGTTCCAGGTGCTGCCTGTCCGGATCTCCAACTGCCGCTGCTGTCCTGGAGTTCCTCCCCGTTCGTGGCACCGTCACCGTCGGAATCAAGCCTTGCCAACGAGGAGTTCCAAACTACAGTAGCGGACGCTCCTGATCCTGAAAGAAACTCACTTTCAACCGCACTTCCGAAGGCATTCCTGGCGCCGTCTCCGGCTGGGTTCACGTGACAGTTTGCACAGCCAATGGTAAAACCATTGGGAATCTGGCCGGGTCTTTGAGGCCTGGCTTCCAGATGGGTGCAAAGGAAAATGATAATGAAGCAACTCGATACCCAGTTTCTGTAGATCATGCGTAGCCCTCCATTTAAAATCAACTGCATTTCCCGGCTCGGCATGACATCGTACAAGTTTGGATCGAACAATCTGATTGGATCACAGTAAACTGGTTGATTTATGGACATCCTGGTCCATTCCATCACCCCCCCGGGTCCAGTCCTGATCTACCCTTTTGGTGCTTGACAGGATTGCTGACCATTCGCATGCTTATCACTTGGTAGTTATTGTCGTATTTGCCCCTCCAAAATTCAAAAGTGAGGTCCCAATGTTACTTTCAGGTAAAAAAGCTCTGGTCACAGGTGCCAGGCGAAACATCGGCAGAGGGATTGTTCAGGCTCTGGCCGAGGCAGGCTGCGATGTGGGATTCAATGATCTCGAGGCAGATCAAGATGTGGACGAAACCCTGAGACTTGTAGAATCCGCGGGGCGGAAAACCGCCTTCTTTGAGGCAGACATCTCGAATGCATCAGATGTCTCGGGAATGATCGACGAGTTCGTCAAACGATTCGGCAGCATCGATATCCTGGTCAACAATCCTTACTATGGTGAGGGTCGTCCATTTCTGGATATTACCGAGGAGATTTGGGACAAAACCCTGGATGTCTGTTTGAAAGGGTTCTTCCTCTGCAGTCAAACCGCAGCTAAAGAAATGGTACGCCAGGGGACGGGCGGTTCGATCGTGAGCATCTCGTCTGTTCACGCAGACCGCACCTGGCTCAATGACACCTGCTACGGAACCGCAAAGGCGGCCATATTGCGGCTTACAATGAGTATGGCCTGCGAACTTGCGGCCCACAACATCAGATGCAATGCAGTTCTGCCAGGTTATATGGACACATCACACACATTCGGATCGCCTGCGCCGGAGCACGGGAGCGCACCTGAGAAGACACACGGCTACATCCCTACGCGACGCTACGGTACTCCCGAAGATATAGGGCGGGCGGTAACCTTCTTAAGTTCCCCTCACGCTGCAAATATCAATGGTGTCGCCCTGCCCGTTGACGGCGGGTTACTGACCACCGGGGTGACCTGATCCGAAGAAACTCACTAATCCATTGTCCTGTAGGAATATTCTGGGATCCTCAAATCCTGTCGGATGCGGATTCAGCACTTGCACAATTCGAACAGCCTGTCTGGACGATGCCAACTTCCAATGTTGCACCATACATCTACTCCGATGGAATCCAGGCCAGAGCTCTGCCTTCCAATCCGAAACTTCCATTCTCAAGTTCATCCCCATCGATTGGAACAGCATTAATACTCCCGGCCGCATCTTTTAGTTCCAGTGTTCTGCTGTCACCTTCCCTAACGGTCCTGGCCTCCAACCATACTTTGTCAAATTCTATCGTACCCGCCGTAGTCTCCTCGAATCCCGCAAACTGCAGCAACTGAACCACAACTTCGTCCGATATTTTTCCGCCAACTCTATACCTGTGTGCAGGCGGACTGCTCAATTCCTTCAAGATGATTTCACGCTCGGCATTCAAGGCATTTGATGAGTCTCGAATTTTGTCGGCCGAGCGAATCGACAGAATATGTTCTCGGAGATCCTCGATCAGTTTTAAAAACACCTTGTGACGACTGGGGTTTCTGCTGATATAGTGTTTGTTCTCTCGCGTAAGGCACCCAACCATCACCTTGAGGTAAAACTCTTCGAGCGCCTTGTCAACGGCTTCCGGCGGCCGATCTTTAACCGCATTGTAGAAAGACTGAAGATCGACCTTCAGCTCTTTTTTTTCGGGCACAAGAATACTGCCCATTTGTAGATTAACCTGGGGATAATCTCGAAGGAAACGTCGTCCGCCCAGACCAATTCGGACATCAAGCTCTTTGAGCTGCGTCTCCAGTTTTTTATTATCTGCTCGAACCCGTCTGAGTTGGCCCAGTTCAAGGGTACGATTTCCCAGCGAGATCTCAGATTCCGAAACATTGCCCTGGACTTCCACTCCGCGATCCACCTGCGCCTTCCAACCTACCGCGTTCCCCCAAATCACCAGTTCTTTTGCCTTAATTTTTGCGTGCTCAACCGACTTCTCTATGGTGACGGTACCGGAAATTTCAATATTGCATGGATGTCTCGGATCCCCTTCCACCTTGCCCTCAATGGTGAGATCTGCGCCGCCACGGACCACTGCTCCCTGAAATAAATTGCCGGACACTACCCCGTTGAGATCATGGAATTCAACCACGCCGCTTTCCATGGAAACGTCATCGACGGTGCGAGACCGTTGGTCCAGTTCTGGGATTTCTGGAGATTCCGATTCTGGGACTGACATGCCACCCAACTCCCTGCCGGCACTATTGTTCTTCGGCCAGCTCCTTCAGTGACTCTCGCTTTTGGGAAAGTTCTCTTGAAATCTGCACTACACTTTGCAGTGTTTGTACACGCACTGGCTTGGATAGAACCAGATCGGTGTACTCCTCTGCCCCCTCCGGCATGTCCTCAGTATAACCTGAAATTATTACGATTACGGCCCACGGCATCATACCCCTGATCACGGAAAGAATATCCATTCCGCTCACCCCGGGCATCTTCAGATCCAACGTTACCAGATCGTATTTAGACTGAACCGATCGTGCAAGTGCCTCCTCGCCATTTTCTGCAACATCAATGCTTTCGCAGTTCATGGTTTCGATACAACTGACAAGAAAAGTCCGGACATCCGGGTCATCATCCACTATCAGTA
>CAVOEZ010000524.1:0-3855 GCA_963694355.1 Latescibacteria bacterium UBA2968
AACTCGAAAACGTGCCGTACGACATCATTCAAGCAGACTGACTTGAGATTTAGTTTCGGTGTGCTGGAGAATCGCAGGAAATTTTGTACGATCCTGTCGAGGCGCTTCATTTCCAATTGGGCAATATTCAGACGTCGGCTGATTGATTCACGAAAGGACGGCTCCAGATCGGAAAGGTCCTCCTCGAGCAATTGAAGCTGAATACCTATGGCGCCAAGGGGGTTCCTTACCTCGTGCGCGACCGATGCCGCCAACCTGCCAAGCGCGCTCATCTTTTCCAGCTGGAACATTTCCCATTCCGCCCGTCGCAGTGTGGAAACATCCTGCATGGAAACTACCAGACCGGTCTCAATACCCAGATCCAGAGGCGCGGTGCTGACTGCGAGCCGTTGAGTATCATCCCAGAGGTTTGCGTCCAGAGGTTCTGTGGGATGATCCTGAAACTTGCCATTGAACCCGTCTTTAAGTAAGGCGAGCAACTTGCTTCGAACCCTGAACAGGTCTTCTGCGGATTCGCCCACGACACACCTGTTCTCCCAGTTCATCATTCTGACCGCAGACCGATTGGCAAAAAACACCACCGCCTGACTGTCAAACGCAACAATCCCCTCGTGCAGACCGTCCAGAATAGCCCTCGGTTTGCCCAGTTCCATACTCGTTTCACACCCCCTGCAGAGGCCATTTAAAACACCCTCGCTCATCCAGAACCTATGCAAGCCAAGGGGAAAAGGCAAGGCCATTTGAGTCCTTCAAAGGGCTTGACAGGCGCCAATGTGCGGCGCTATGTTAGCCACAAATGAACAACGACATCGACAAGCAGCTTCTCCAATTACGAGAGGCCGAATCACGTGCAAACAGCAAGGTACAGCGGACCCTTGCCATAAGAAAGGTGCTGGAACAGAGTTGGGATATTATCCTTGCCAACATCGGTCCGGATCGTCTGGAGAAGAGATCGTCCGATACCTTTCCTGCAGGGCGGATTCGCTGATACGCCACCTGCACGAGGAAGCCTTTGCGCTCCATCGGTCCTGCAACAAGGGGTACGCGATCCTGGCTCTTGGCGGGTACGGCAGAGGCACACTGAACCCCAGGTCGGATATCGACATCCTGTTCCTCTATGAAAAGTTGGACCCGCAGGATCCTGTAACCCGTCACGTGCTTCATTCCCTGTGGGACCTGGGTTTCGACATGGGTCACAGTACGCGTAGCCTTTCCGACTGCGTTGCAGCAGGAAAGGAGGACGATGAATCCCTGACTTCAATGCTGGAAGCGAGGTTCATTGCAGGGGACCACGCCCTTCTAGGAAGTCTTGAGAAATCCATCAACAGAAATTTTCTGGGGCGAAAGGTTCAATCGTTCATTACTCGGAAGCTTGACAAGCGACGGCTTCGTCACGCACGGGCGGGACTCTCTGTGCAACTCCTGGAGCCGAATGTGAAGGAGAGTCCGGGAGGACTGAGAGATTCCCACGTTGTCGGATGGCTTCTGAAGGCGGTGAACCGGAAGACCGCCCCTGCCGGCCTATTTGAAGACCACCTCCTGAATCGGGCGAATTACGATTTGTATTGTCGCGCAATCGATTTCCTGTGGCGTATCCGGAATGAATTGCACTTCAATACAGACAAAGCCTACGATGTGCTTGAGCACGATCTCCAACCTGTTGTCGCCGATGCACTTGGATACGAAAGCGATGAACAGATGCTTGCCGTAGAACGATTCATGCGCGACTATTATCTCCATGCCAGGAACATCAAACACCTTACAGATCTGCTCTGCGAACAGTTTGAAGGCTCGCCTTCTGTAGCTAAGCGAACGGTCGGCCTCATTGCTCGAAGGCCGCTTGACGATGGCGCGATACTGACCCACACGCATCTTGGTTTGCCAAGACAGAGAAAACATTTTTTCGAGAAAGATCCATATCGTCTGCTCCGCCTTTTTCAGGACAGTCAACGATTCGGAGTTCCGCTGAACGAACCCGCCCACCAGTCCATAAAGAGCCATGTTCACCTGATCGATGATGCCTTCAGGAAATCCAGGGCCGCTGCAAAGCTTTTCTTAAGTATCATTAGTGCGCCGCAAGGAGTCGCAAGCACCCTGCACATCATGCATGAACTGGGCGTACTTGGACAGTATATCCCTGAATTTCAGAGCATCGACTGCCTTTTCCAGTATAATCGCTACCACATATACACGGCTGATGAACACACTCTGGTGGCCATAGAGACGCTCGAAAATATCGGAACGGTGACAAGAGCCGAAGCCAACGCAAACTTGAAGAGGGCATTTTCAGATATCAAGCGAAAGGACCTCCTCTATCTTGCGGTCCTGATGCACGATGTTGGAAAGGCTGCCAGAGATGATGACCACAGCACCACCGGAGCAGGAATCACCCGGAAATTTCTGAAGCGACTCGGCCTATCGCCTTGGGAGATCAAGACTGTCGTCTTTCTGGTTCAGCATCACCTCTCCATGTCCCATATTTCCCAGCGCCGGGACCTCTCTGACGACAGCATGATTCGTGAATTCGCTTCCCGGTTCGATGACCCCGACACGTTGCGAATGCTCTATCTGATAACATTTGCGGACCTGTCTTCGGTGGCCCGATCTGCCTGGACTGCCTGGAAAGGGCATCTCCTCTGGGAACTCTATATCAAGACGCACAACATACTCACACAGACGTCCGCAATAGAAGATCGACTGCCTGGATCCAGCTCACTCATAGATTCACTCTCTGATCGATTCGAAGGAACCGAAATCTCGGTGCACCTTGAAAGTCTCCCTCCAAGATATGCAGAACTGAACTCATCGGATAATATCGGCACTCATCTTGAGTTGATCCGCAGAATGGATGACTCCGTCGTTGCCCTTTCCGTGTCACCCAAAGGATTGTTTCTCGAGATCACAATTTGCACAGAGGACAAACCCTATCGACTTTCAGAAATTTGCGGTGTTCTCGCCACGAATGACATCAACATATTCAGCGCTCAGGCTTACACGCGTCCCGATGGGGTGGTCCTCGATATCTTTCAGGTAACCACACTCCAGGGTGCGGGAGAAATACCAAAATCCCAGCAAAAGAAGATGGAGCGCGAGCTGAAATCCATTTTTCACGGCAGCGGAACCACCGAGGAGTTGTTCGCGAAACATCAGCGAAGATGGTCCAGGCGGCGGAAACCTTCTATCCACATTGAAACAGAAGTCCTCTTCGAGAATAGTATTTCCGGAGATTGCACGGTGATCGATATATTTGCCCAGGACGCAGTCGGATTGCTTTACAAGATTACCCGGGCACTATCGAACTTGGGCCTGGACATATATACCGCTAGAGTAAGCACACAGGGTGACCGAGCGGTGGATTCCTTCTACGTCCAGAGTGAAAAATCAAAAATCGAGGATATCGAAGTGCTTACAGACATCCGGCAGACCCTGCTCGACGGGGTTGGACGATCATTCTGATCAGTCTTGGACAGCATGCAGACAGCACCTATCTTCCGAAAAAATAAAGAAAAAGCTTGACAAGCCCCCACCTCATGGCTTACTTTCATCCTGTTGGTCTTCTGCTATTTTTGCCTCATGAACCGCTTTTCATTCATCCTCGCACCATACCGCAGGACCTTCGATCTTACCTCGGCTGATGTGTTCTACTCTTTCCCCATCTTTTGTTTTAAAGGTCTCAGAATCCTTCGTCTTGAATCACCCAACCATAATTTCCCATAAACTTTTTGGTAATAAATAGCTAAGCAGACTCACACCACCTTTCTACTCTAGGGTGGACGACCACATTTCAAGCACAGGACTAAATGGTAGGCACTCATGGCAACGCAAACGAAAGAAGCACCTCGAGCCGGTAAAGAA
>CAVOEZ010000525.1:0-3853 GCA_963694355.1 Latescibacteria bacterium UBA2968
CGTCCATCCGGTGATTTCGATACCCGAGGTTGAAGACTTCCTGAAGTCCGAGCACTTCGGCGAGGTCTTCGACTTCCCGTTCGTTGCTCAGGATGGTCTCGCCCATGCTTTTTGTGGGTCCACACTTCTCGTCGTTGGTGGTGTTGATGAGGTATCCCGTGTAGCCTTCGGAGATGAGCTTGGCGATGGTTCCCGCACAGAACAGGGGAATGTCGTCTGCATGTGCCTGAACGGCTACCAGGACTTTCCCCTGGTGGGGTTTACCTGGTTCGGCGGATTCGAGCGTGACGGTGTCTGTCATTGGCATCGGGGTCTCCGATTCGAGATTCAGTCGTGTTTCGAGAATGGGTCAGGGTGCGAATTCAGGCTTCTGAAAATTGTCTAACCTTTTCATGGTCCAGTTCGATTCCGAGACCGGGGCCTGTAGGGATCGTCAATAACCCGTCATCGTCCAGCTTGAAGGGTTCCGTCAGGATGTGTTCGATGTAAGGTGATGGGGTGATGTACTCCACCCATCGGGCGGTCGGATGCGCCGCTGCGAGGTGAAGATCTGCGGCCAATCCCACAGCGGTGTTCCATCCGTGTGTGACGAGCAGGATGTTGTGGTCGTATGCAGACCACAGGATTTTTCTGACTTCGCTGATCCCACCCACTTTTGTGACGTCCGGTTGTACGATGTCCAGTGCGCCCCGCTCGATCCATGGTGCGAACGATTGTCTCCGTGTAAGGACTTCGCCGCCGGCTATGGGGACAGGCGCATTCTCGCGCAGCTTGATGTGACCCTCGATATCATCCGGTGGTAGCGCTTCCTCAAACCAGACGACATTGTAGTCGGCCAGGAATTTTGCCGTTTCGAGCGCCCATTTGTAGCCGTGCGGCCAGAACTGGTCACTTCCTCCTGCGTCCACCATCAACTCGACGTCATCTCCAACCGTGTCTCTTGCGATCTGGACAAGTCGTTCGTCCGTTGCCCTGTCTACGCGTCCGAAAGGTCCCCAACCTAGTTTCAGTGCCCGGAATCCTCTGCCTACAGCGTCCTCCAGCGTTTTCGTGAATTGAGACTCGTCCGCCTCGAACAGGAGGGATCCGTAAGGTTTGATCTTCTCCCGGTAATACCCTCCCAGTAGTCGACCAACCGGTTGGCCCGTGGCTTTTCCAAGGATGTCCCACAGGGCGATGTCGATGCCGCTGATGGCGTGTGTAACGGACCCGCCTCTGCCTTGCCAGAAGGTGGATTGATGGAGCAATTCTGATAGACGCTCGGGTTCCGTAGCAGGTGCACCGATCAGTTTTGGACGCAGAAGTGAGATGGCACCGTCGACAAGCGCCTTGCTGGTAAAACAGCTTCCGACTCCTGTGATGCCTTCGTCGGTTTCCACTTCGAGGAGGGTATGGAGGTTTTCAGTGGGGCCTATTTCGGCCTCCCATCCGGATTTGGGGGTTTCGCCTATCAGCGCGGTTGTGCGTATTTCGGTGATGATCATGAATGCTTCTCTCCTGTGATCTAATTGGGGTCTATTTCGTGTCTTCAGGTTGAACGGAGAAGATGCTTCGTGCAGCCTCGAATTCCGAAACTGTGGTCTTGCCATTCAAGGCCAGTTCGGCCAGGAGTTTGCCTGTGAGGGGTCCGAATTTGAAACCGTGGCCCGAAAAACCTGCCCCGATTACGACATTCGAATTGCGGGGATGGAGATCGATAATGAAATCTTCCGTTTCGGTATTGGTATACAAGCAAGTTTCGGCGCCTGCAAATCCGGTTACGGGTCCCCGAAACTGCACGTCCAGAAATTGCCTGAGTTCATCGACGTCCTGCGATTTTGCACTCAGGAATTCGTCGGGGTCATCATCGAGTCCGGCCGTGACATGGCGAGCGACCTTGATCCCGTTCCGCTGAAATACGGGCAATCCATAGAAGACCCCGTGCTTGTCTTCCCCCAGATTACCCCACACGGGGAAGTTCGGGATCTGGTAGTTCACGGGATTTCCGGCCATCTCGAAGTATCCGACCGTTTGTCTGGCGATCTGCAGATTCGGTTTGAGAAATGGCAGCAGTCGCGAGGTCCAGGGCCCGGCCGTAATGACCAGCCGCTCTGTTTGATATGTTCGGGAATTCGTATCGATTCTGATGGGGTTCGCGTCGAAGTCGATTCCTGTTACATGAGTGTTCTCGTAGAGGGGCAGTTCCTTTTCAATGGCGAATCTTTTGAGGGAAGCAATGGTGTCCGCCGCCGCGACCAGGGCCGCGTCATGGTCGATCAGGATCTGGTGATTTTTATCGAATCTGAACTGGGGAAAGCGTTCCGTAGCCGCTCTGGCATCGATCTCATCGACGTTGGCCCCTGCCTCCTTTGCGGATCTCGCGTACCCTTCCTGCTTGCCACCCGGCGGGCCAAAAAAGCACCCTGGCGTGGGGTGAATAAGTGTGGATCCAGTTTCCTGTTCCAGACGCGGCCACTCCTGTGCGAGTGCAACGTGCATCAGGGCGATGTAAACCGGGTTGATGTAGGCCGTTCGTAAGGTTCTCGACCGTCCATGCGAGCTGCCGTGTTCATGCCCCAGGGGGAACTGCTCCAGCAGGCCCAATGGGCTGCACCCTAAACGCTCCAGGTGGAAGAGCGTGCTGAGTCCGTTGATTCCGCCGCCGATGACCATGGTGTGATGAACAGGGGAGGTCATTTACTGTTCCAATCTCTGAGGATGAGGTGTCCGGCGAAGCATTCGCTGTTATTTGCGTCGAGGATGATGTCAATCTCTGCCTGTGTACAAGCCAGAAGGATCTTCGTTTCGGAATCCCGTTTTTCGAGATCCACCGCACAGATCACGCCTTCCACTTTTTTGGATTCCAGGCTGCCAATCCAAACGTCGATCCCCTGACCGTCTCCCGAGGTGGTGCCACGCAGATATCCATAGTCCAATGGATAGGAGAATTGGGGGTATCGCGGATGCGGTGACCCTTTCGGTCGATCGATCACGATCTCTGACGAAGAGACCAGTTGGTCGATGCACGTCCAGAAACGGGCGTTGTGCAATGATCACTCCATTTCATAGTGTATTTCAAGTGGAGGGCCAATATATGGATACAAACCGTGAGCTTCAAAGAGAAATTGTCTTTCCTTGAAAGATATGGCGACTCCGTCTGCCATTTTGGCGTAGTTGTGGCTCAAACGTCAGGCTTTGAATGGCTCGAAGGATTTGTGGGGCGATATGTTAATTGTTTATTAATAAGGCATTAGTGAATTATACGGATTTGAGGCACAACACTTGCTCCTTTTTGGGTAGAACGCACGATCTATTTTGTGATAATCGACAATCGCCGGGTTTCAGGATCATCACCGCAAACGAAACGGTGAAACCCTGGTCCGGACCATAAAAAAAGGGTGGATGTGATGAAAGATGACGCTCAGGTTACAAGTCTGGATGTTGCCAACAGAGCCCACGTACCGAGTGAGGTCCCGTTGATAACAAGTACTGAGGTGGTGGTTTTTCCCAATATGGTCACGCAGCTTTTTCTGGATGATGACAGGGAAATTCGAGCGGTGGATACTGCCGTGAACGCGGGGCATAAGGTGGTGGCCGTTTTTGGCCAAAGGGTGGCGGCATCCGGTTTAGAGAACGAAGATGCATCCGTGGTGGAGCAGATCCAGGATTACAAACTGGAGGACCTTTACCAGGTGGGCACTGCTGTCCAGATTGTGAGAATGCAGCGAACTCCTGACGGAAAAGTTCAGGTTCTCATCAATGGGATTTCTCGAGTTGGGCTGCAGGATTTGGTGCAGGTGAGACCGTATGCTCTGGCCAGGGTAAAGGTGCTGGAAGGATGGTCTGAAAAGACACCTACGATGGAGGCGCTCAC
>CAVOEZ010000526.1:0-3852 GCA_963694355.1 Latescibacteria bacterium UBA2968
AGCGCCCCGGGGTGGGTGATGAGACGCGGCATTGGGGTCCGCCATTTCTCGATGGCGAATCGGCATACTACCTGTGCTGCAATCGCAACAAGAAGAGTCTGACACTCAATTTGAAGGACGAACGGGGTGTTCAAATTGCGCGGCAGCTGGCCGAGCAGAGCGATGTTTTGATAGAGAATTATCGAGGCGGCGTTCTGGACGAGATGGGATTGGGATTCGAACAGCTCAGAAAATTGAATCCCGGTTTGATCTATTGTTCAATCAGCGGGTTCGGTCACACAGGTCCCGATCGGGATCTGCCTGGATACGACTTTATTATTCAGGGACGTGGGGGATATATGTCCGTCACGGGAGAACGAGACGGGGCGCCCACAAAGGTGGGCGTTGCGTTTGTGGATCTCGCCACGGCCCTTTTTGCGTGCAACGGGATCCTTGCTGCCCTGTTCGCCAGAGAGAAGACAGGCGAAGGTCAGCATCTGGATATGGCGCTTCTGGATTCCATTGTGGCGATGCTTGCGAATATGGGTAGCAATTACCTGTGCTCCGGAGAGGTTCCCGAGCGATGGGGCAGTGCGGTGGCCAGTATTGTGCCCTATCAGGCGTTCGAGGCCAAAGATGGGTACCTGATTCTGGCGATTGGAAATGATAGTCAGTGGAAAAGATTCTGCGAGGCGGCCGGAAGAGGGGACCTGGGCGAGGACGATCGGTTCACGACGAACCCGAATCGGGTGACGCATAGAGAGGCGCTGGTGCCAATGCTGGAGCTGCTGCTCAGGGAGCGGACGGTGGCCGATTGGGTGACTCTGTGCAATCGTGCGGATGTGCCCGCCGGACCGGTGAATACGATAGACAAGGTGTTTTCGGATACCCAGCTTCAGGCAAGAAATATGGTCATACATCTGGAGCGAGTGGACGGGACGTTTGTGCCAATGGTGGGATCGCCGCTGAATCTCTCACAGACACCCGTCGCAATGCTTCTTCCGCCACCGCGCCTGGGCGAACATACGGACGAAATTCTGCGAGACATGCTGTCGCTCGAGGAAGAGGAGATCGCAGACTACAAGAACAATGCGGTAATTTGAGTTTCCCAATTCTCACAGGTTAGGCGGCAAGAAGCTGCCGGACAAAGCCTCCGCTTGATGATCGGCTCAAACGCTTATGCTACGATTGACCGGGCCCTTCCAGAACGCCATTAAGCTTTCCGTTTGTTCCAGTAGATCATACCTGTCACGACGGCCAGCAAGCACAGGTTCATGATCAAGAGCGCTCTCCTTAGCGTCGATAACTTCCCCTCGAGCACGATTTTGTGCTCACCTTCCGAAAGCCGCAGCGCAATGAACCTGCCCGCAGTCTGCATCGGGGTGACCCGCTCACCATCGACCGTGACTTCCAGGTTGGGATAGTAAGCGTAGGCCAGTCTCGCGAAGCAGTCCGCAGAGACATGAAGGTCCAATTCTACCCGCTGGTTCCAGACCTGGTGGCGCAAGACGTTCGCTTTTGGCGAGGTCCCCAGGTCCTCCTCGCCATCCGCATCCAGCAGCAGGATACGCTCGGACGTGCGGTTTCTTGAGTTGAATCCCATTGCGCGGACCATTTTCCTGAATGCGATCTGTGTCTCTGCTTCGCTCAGCGTAAGAACAGGATAGTCCCAGGGGCTGGTTCTGGAGGATACGATGACTGGTCTCACGTTCTGGAATTTGTAGTACAGAGATTCGACGAATTTGGGCTGGGGAATGAGGAGGTGCTGTGCGTTCAGTAGATGGACGCCTGCAAAGATGATGTCGGCGTCTTCTCTTTTCGAGAGATGATCAGATCTTGTGATGCCTTCGAAAATGCGGTTCATTTCCAGACGGAAAGGGTATCCGAAGGCCGATCCGGCAAGCGAGTGCCCCGGGTGGATATACAGGGAGTGCGGAATACTCGTGTTGATTTGCATCCAGGTGATGGCGTGGTTGGGGTAGTGACCACTTGTGGTATATACGATGCGGTGATTCGGGATCGGTTCGTCCAGCCGTGTGTTGAGTTCACCGTATTTCAGAGCCGGGGGAATGGCCGCGAACAGGGTACCGGATTCTCGATAGGGGTGCTGAAAAGTGGTGGGTCCCAGATCGACGAAGATGAACAGCAGGAGAAAAGTGAAGATGCGCGTGATGCCCCACTTTGTGCCCAGAGCCTTGTAGAGATACAGGCTGCCTGTTCCGGCGACAAGACTCAGGAAGAAGGAGACGAAGAGCAGATAGCGACCTGAGTTGAAGGCCTGAACCACCGGCAGGGAGCGCAGGATTGGCCAGTTGTGACCGGCCACGAGAATGCTGGACCCGAGCAGGCAGACGAGAGGTGCCCACCCGACGAGGTCGCGTACAGGTCGGTTTCGGACAACTGCGATGACGCCCGCAATCGAGATGAGGATGACCGAGATTCCCAGATAGCCACCGTAAAAATGGGGAAGCGCGCCGAAGAGACGGAGACGGTAGTTGGACCATAGGAAAACGTGACGCCACGTAGGATCCGGGAATCCCGGAAAAGACAGTCCTTTTGACAGGGTGGTGTATTCTCTCTCGAGATACATCGGCAGGAGGTGGTACGAGGCAAGTACGATTTCACCTAAGAATAGTCCCAGGGCATACAGGTGCGTTCGATCGGGAAAGTGACGAAAGTTGCCAGTCAACCGAATCAGAATGTAGAGTCCCAGAAAACCGGTAGCCCAGATGCGTAACCGGGATGGGTAAATGCGAGTGCAGCGAGCGTGAGGGCGCCGAAAGTCGCAGCGGATAGCGGGTTGGCTGTGTGACGAAGTCGTTCGAAGAAGTAGAATGGAAATGGGAGCAGCCCGTAGATAACGGAAAGCGGCAGCCTGCCCATCAAGAGCACTTGCTGGGTGTGCCAGAAGCAGGCAACGTAAGCAATTCCTGCGACAAAACCCGCTTGTCGCGAGCCAGTGAGCGAACGCGTGAAGAGATACATACCGATGCCCGAGACCACGTGTCCGGCGGCGAGTATAAAATTTACGGAGAAGAAGAAGTCTGTGAAGATCAGGTTGGCTGCGCCTACGAGGTAGAAGAAGAGAAAGCCGTAGAACTGAAGAAAAGGTGAGCCCATCGCCAGGAAGTTTGTCCAGATGGGGATCTCACCCAGGGCGAATGAGCGTGCGGCGATCCAGGCATAGGGAAGGTGATTGTTCGTGTCCGCCAACCAACTGGAATCGCCGCGGGAAAAATAGAATCGGACGAGCACCAGGCTGACAGCGGCGAGCAGCCAGAGCGTTCGGCGCTCCGATTCGAATATATAGTCGAAAAACCTGGTGAGTCTGGATCTGATGATTTCAAGGAGGATGAGCGAGATGGCCGTGGCAAGGATCAGGGCGGCAAGGAGGCCGTCGATCCAGGTTAGGGGAACATCTTGCTGGACGGCCTTCACGAACAGATTGAGGGCCTCATATCTCACGCCCGGTGACAGGACATTGAGCTTGTCCAGTGTATAGTATTGGAAACAGACAAGCAGAAATGTCATACTGGAGAGGAGCAAGATTACCAGGCGATTGCGGCCGGCCTGGTTCGCATCGGTTTGTTGGCGGGAGTCTTCCAAATCGATTTGTACGCCCGCTACATATAGGGCGAGTCCATTCGTGTCAAATGTTGAGAAGGGTGGCGATGGTTCCGCCGAGCACGGCTTGTTGATCCGTCTCGGAAATACCTGAGGCTTTGACTTTGGCGATGTCTGTCCGGATATAGGTCGCGAGATCCGGTGTGGGGTACGGTCCATCCGAGCCCCATATGACGCGGGAGGCACCGACGCGTTCTACGGCCTCCCGGATTTTCCAGAGCAGGATGACGCCGCTGATGTCCAGGTAGA
>CAVOEZ010000527.1:0-3843 GCA_963694355.1 Latescibacteria bacterium UBA2968
TGTTGGTGAAGACACCCGGATCGATGCCGGAGGAGACCTCTCGGCCAAATTTATCCAGGAAGCGCGTGTGACCACAGGAGGAGAAATCCTGGTAGGCAGCTACATTCACAACGCAAGGGTGCAGTCACGTTCCACCATTCAGGTAGAAGGCCGCGGCGGCTCAGGAGGCGGTATTGTAGGAGGTGAGACCTGGGCGCTGAAGGGCATACGTTCCCAGAACGCCGGGTCCGTGCGGAGCACCACGACATTCCTGGGCGTTGGGATCGATCCGGAACTTCACGAACAGTTCGAGAAGTCCGTGCAGTCCGCCCGGGAAGCAGATATCCTCCTGAAAAATCTCCTCAAGGCGTTGGCTCTCCCATCTTTGGACGCCAACGCCGTCAAAGACCTGATCAGAAAGAATCCCGCCAAAAAGAATGTGGTCGTTCATTACGTTAAAAAGGCAAACCAGCTCGCCCAGGTAGAACAGGGTCATATCAAAGAACAGGAAGATATTGCGGCCAGGATCTTGCAGGCGACAATCGGTGTGACACTGGACATACCCGATGTGGCATTCGCCCGAATCAAGGTCCGGATAGGTACGGAAGAGGTACAGACTAAGAATGACGTATCAGGCGTGCGGTTCAGCTTCAACAAGCAGGACGGAATCGTCCAGGAAGCGCTCACTGACAAACCGGCTGCGTGATTATGGTTTTACCCTAAATATGGAAAAGGGGACCGCGCTTCAACTGCCGGTCCCCTTTCGCTTGTACATTCTCCAACGCTGCTAAAAGATATCCGTCCACCAGTAAAACGGCCCCACGCAGGTTGGCAGGGTCACGATCCACTCCCCGATTTCCTCCTCCTCGCTATCCTCTCCAAATAGCCCTCGCCACAGCGGCCCTTCATCCTCAGGCGATTGTTCAGGTGCTCCCGTGCCTCCAAGCTTCTGTTTCAACGAGCGCCAGTCGATCAATTTGAGCATCATCTCATCGTGCGTGTCCCAGGCGGGTTTCGTATTCAGGAGACGTGACAGTTCCTTCACAAAGGGATGTGAACGAAGCAGGCTGCCTGAGATCTTCGCCACATTTAGCTCGCTCGCAACAGCAGCCACTTTCTCCGCCAGTTTCTGAAACACGTCCTCATTTCCCCCCAGCGCGCACGTCTCTCTCACCCAGATATGATCCGCCTCTTCGACGAAATTCACATAGCCTAGGAGTTTTCCGTCGCGATCCACACCCCACCCCGGGAACACCCCCCGAATGCGCGAGGGCCCGGATGTCCAGTAGTCTCGCGACCGGATTTCCGAGCCCGTCAAGTCCCTCGAGTAGGTGTCATAGATCTTTGCAACCTGATCCAGGTCGCGTTCGATATCCAGGGCGCGAACCGAATCTGCTGCCCGACCTTTTAAGTCGTCGCCCAGGGCGAATTCGAATGTGGGCAGGTGAATCGGCGTCCAGCCTTGTGCGGCGTAAAACGGGGTACCAATAATTGTGAACAATAGACCGACATCGTAGCCCGCTGAAGCCATATAGGATTCCGCGTCCCTCATCAGATCGTGAGCCCATCCTCTGCCCCGATAATCCGGGTGAATTAGCACGCTTCCGATACCGCCCGCCCGGATCCGGGCGCCGCGCACCTGAATCAGTCGATCCCAGATGCGAAGGTGACCGACCATCTTCCCCTCTGCGATCACCACGCGGGTCTGATCCGGTTGGTAGCTTGGGTCATCCCGAACATACGTCAGGTAACGCTCGAACGCGTCCTCCTTCGGTCTGAAGACCAGGCGCTGGAGTTCTGCGGCTTCCTCCAGCTCTGATGATTTCGACCCCCTGATTTCCATGCCGTCTCTCAGAAAATCGGCGCCAGCCACCCGCCGTCCACAGGAAGCGCAACACCGGTGATCCACTCGGCGTCATCTGACGCGAGGAAAACACATGCCCGTCCAATATCTCTCGGCAAACCGAAACGTGGCAGCGGCGTACCCGCTCTTGCCGCGTCGATCTGCTCTTGTGTGAGATAATCCTGGATCGCGGTCTCTATATATCCCGGACAGATCGTATTCACCGTCACACCGTGCGCGGCCACCTCTACCGCGGTGTCTCTGCTCAGATTTACAACGGCGGCCTTTGCGGGCGGATAAACCGGGCCTCCTCCTCCACCGAACGCGTGCACCGAGGCGATATTGATAATTCGTCCGGCGCTGGACTTGATGATATGGGGCACTGCGTATTTGGTCGATACGAACACACCCCGGAGATTTACACCCAGCACCTTGTCCCAATCCTCGATGGATAGAGACTGGCTGTCTCCAGGAATATGAATTCCTGCGTTATTCACAAGAATGTCGAGTTGACCGAAACGGTCGACTGCCTGCACGACCAGGTTTTCTACGGCCTTCGCATCCCCCATATCCGTCTGGACGAATAACCCCTCGCTCCCCAGCGCCTCCACCTCCGACACCGTCGTCGTGTTCGTGTCCTGTTCGTGATAGATCCCGCGCTTCGGCGCCTCCTCCACGTCCCCCACCACCACCTTGGCACCTTCCCGGGCGAACTCCAGCGCGATCCCCCTTCCGATCCCCGAACTACCACCGGTTACAATTGCCACGCGGCCTTCCAGTTGCATCTCCAGCCTCCTTGCCTCGTGTGATCGGTCGGGATCTGTGGATATCACAAACCTGACCGGAAAGGGTTCAGCTTATCTCGTCACCCAGATGGGACTCGACCAGGCCCACTGGTTGTTCTCCTGGGCCACTCTGACATAATAGAAATCGGTATCACGCACAGGTTCGTTGTCTGTGAAAGAAAGAGATGCATTCAGCTGGGTATCCGTCACCGCACGATGAACCAACAACGCCTCGGACCGCCACCCTTTGATGAACTCGCTTTGCGAACCGACCAGAAGCTCCCCAACATCGTAGTTGTAGTGCTGCCCGTTCACCTTGAATTCCAGCCTGCCGCTCGAAGGTGCCTCGATCTCCAGCACAAGCGCATTGGTCGCCCGAAGAAACGGGTGCGGATTACCTTTGGTGTGCGAGAACCAGGAAACAGACCGTTCGTCCTGACCCACAATCTCGTGAATCGGGTCTTCGCCTTCGGCCACACCTGCACCATCGACCGTGGGTGCAAGAACCGGATCACCCGTAAAGCACCGCTCTACCGAAATCAGCCGGCCTTCGGACAGCTTTACTTCGCCGTCCCACCGAATGGATTCCTCCTTGTCGCCCCAGCCCCACTCCACGCGAATCTTCATTCGCGAATCGCCCGATGGATCGACTGGCGGAAGGCCGCCGAACTCGCGTTTGAGCGGGCGATTGTTTTTCACCACCTCGATCCGATCCAGGGCGTCCGCCCCCCTCACCTTTACCCGGATCTCCCTCGCGCCAGGAGAGCTGATTTCGCTTCCCATCGCACCCTCGTTGATGTCGAACGCCAGCTCGATGCGATCGCCCGACACGGCGTAACACCTTCTAGCCTTGATCGCGTCCCAGATCGCTCGGCGCGAAAGTTCGGGTGCGTAAACGCCCGTGCGACCTTCACCGAAATGACCGGGATACCCGCCGTGGTGATCGGTGCCGCCCAGAAAACCGAATTTGTGACCGAGTTCCAGACCGTAGGCGACCGTACCCTTGTATTGCCGGGGCCCCATCGTGTGATACATCGGATAGGGACCCCCGTCACGTTCAGATCCGCCGTGTCCGGAGAGGATCTCCACAGCGGGTGAGCGATCGCCGTCGAAAGTCTCCCAGTTGATCCCCCGGTATCCTTTGCCATATCCGATATGGTGCGGGTGAATCATCACCTCCTGACCCGCCAGCGTCTGGTCCAGTTCCTCCAGGCTGTCCCGCTCCACGATCTCGCC
>CAVOEZ010000528.1:0-3838 GCA_963694355.1 Latescibacteria bacterium UBA2968
GAATTTGGGAGATCGGCACAACCTATCCCGCCCTGAAAAGGGTACCCACACCGATCAACTTTATTGAAACTGTAGGGTTCGTAAGAAAAGACAGCGAATTCAAAATTGAAGAATGTGGAGATTTGAAACCGTATGGAGTCGCCATAGTCAGGGGCATCAAGCACACCGAAATTTGCTCGGACGGAGTCAAGAAGCTTACCGTATCGAATGACGGCGAAAGTATGATGAAGTTTCTCAAGCGGGGCAGAGCTGACATCGTATTGGATGCCGGATTCAATGGTCGCATACAGTTGAGAAAACTGGGCCTCGAATCCAGTATCAAGCGGCTACCCAGGCCATTGGGAAAATTGCCTCTTTACGTCTATGTTCACGAAAAGCACGCTGCCTTAATCCCCAAGCTGGACGATGAATTTCAAAAAATGGTAAAAAGTGGGGAGATGTCGGACATACGAGAGAAAGTGATCCAGGAAGTTCTGGAGAATCCTGACAAACACTGAGAACGGGTGAAGTGTAATCCGGGCCTCCGAACTCCTCTATCCCAGATGCGTATGCACCGAAACCAACCCAACCTGCGATCCCCCACACCACTCGTAGTACAATACACGAATTCGGATCACCAAACCCCGAGGAGCAAAAATGGGAAGTGAAAACCTGTTCGCAACAGCGTCCTCACCCGAGAGCCTGGGAATTCCTTCATCCGCAATCCTGAAATTTCTTCAGCGGATTGATGCCGAGCGAATCTGTATGCACGGATTTCTCCTCGTGCGTCACAACCAGATTGCAGCCGAGGGATACTGGGCCCCGTGGTCGGCTGACCGCAAACACAGAATGTATTCGGTCAGCAAGAGCTTCGTCGCATTGGCGATCGGCATGATGATCGACGAGGGCAAACTCACCCTCGAGGATCGGGTCGTAGATTACTTCCCGGAAAAACTCCCGAAAGAAGTCCATCCCTGGCTAGCCTCCGCAACCGTCCGTGATCTCCTCACCATGTCGACTCCCCATTCCCGAACCTCCTATTCGCGCAACGATCCGGACTGGGTGTGGACCTTTTTCAACCAGGCCCCATCGCATCCTCCAGGAACGATATTTTCATACGACACTGCAGCAACTGTTGTCCTCGCGGCCACGGTCGAAAAGCTCTCGGGCAAGCCATTTCTGGACTACATGAGACCGCGCTTTCTGGACCGAATCGGGTTCTCTCCGGACGCCTGGTGTGTCCGCACACCCGAGGGTGTATCCTGGGGCGGATCGGGAGTCATCTGTACTCTTCGCGATCTCGCAAAAGTTGGACTCACCTGCATGAATGGAGGCGTCTGGGGCTGCGAACAGGTCCTCCCGGAAGAATACGTCCGCGCCGCAACCTCAAAACAGATCGACAATACCATTCGTGGAAACTGCGGATATGGATATCAGATCTGGCGCGACGAGGAAAACGGGTTCTCCTTCCGCGGAATGGGGAGTCAATACGCCATCTGTTTTCCTGACAAGGAATTTCAGTTCACCTGTATCTCAGACACACAGGGTGCGCCTTCGGGCAGCGCAATTCCTCTGGTAATGCGGGAAGAACTCTACCCTCACCTTTCAGACACACCGCTTCCGGAAAACCCCGATGCTTACGCCGAACTTACCCAAAAGATCCAGGAGCTCGAAGTCCTTTCTCTTCCCGGAAAAGCTGACGCGCAGATTGCTTCTGAAGTCGATGGCGCCTGGTACAACCTGGAGGACAACCCGATGGGGATAACAAAAATGCGCCTGTCCTTCAAAGGGAATCGAGGTACGTGGGAGTACTCCAACGAGCAGGGCGACAAGGTGCTGCAGTTCGGGATCGGACGACAGGTGGCCGGAAAATTCCCGCAAAGCAACTACTTTGGCGAACAGATCGGTGCAGTTCCCGGAATCGAATACGATTGCACGATCTCAGCCGCCTGGATCGATGAACAGACCCTCAACATGGAAGTCTACATTACGGATACGTACCTGGGTGGACTCCGGATATCTTTCGCCTTCAAAGGGGAAGAGATCGGTGTCTATATGACCAAACAAGCCGAATGGTTCCTCGACGAATACAGTGGATTCGCCGGAGGCAAGCGGGTCTAACGCTGCATAGACTGGCTCCAGTACAGGAAGGACAAACCTTCTCCTGGGCAATTCATCAACGCAAGACGGGTTTTCACGCGAGTAGACAACTATGTACCACGAATTCACCAATTTCGAGATGATTGAAAAGGCAATGACGGTGCTCCGTCCCAGGAAGCTATCTGATGACAACTCTGCTGGCGATGTGGCCTGTGCATTACTTAGTTCTAGCGGAGACCTCTTCTTGGGGGTCTGTATCGACGTCGGCAGCGGCATGGGATTCTGCGCAGAGCACAGCGCTATCGCGGCAATGGTCACAGCGGGGAGGAACCAGTATCTCGAAAATCGTCGCAGTCTGGGATGGAGGCGTTGTCCTTCCCCCCTGCGGGCGATGCAGAGAATTCATGTACCAAATTGACAAATCCAATCTCGTGAACACCGAAGTCATTCTGGCCGAAGACAGAACTGAAAAATTGCAGGAGCTTTTGCCCCACCCTTACGATGAAGTATGGGTAAAATAGACAAGCAACCTGGGGGTTGTGTCAACGGGCGTACTCAGAACCTCGGAATGCCCCTTTAGAGTCCACTTGAGACACAGAGCCTCAGAAGACAATGGCAAAGTCACATTTGCGATCTATACGAGACAGCGCCAAACGTGGGGTACTCAGCGTCGTCCAATCCCACCTTGAGTCGAAGGAACCGGAACTTTCGCCCACATCCCTGTTGAGATTTGTCACGAACGACTACCACTCAATAGGTAAGGGACCACGGCACCTCGAATTGGCCGGCTATTTGATCGACAGAGGCGCGACTGTCGATCAGGAGATAATCTATCAGACATCACGCGGCGGCTTTCAAGCCCTCATGGACCTCCTTATTCCAGCACGAGGTACTTGCGACATTTACCACGCGGCAAGCGCTGGGCTGGTGGATGTGCTCCACGGTGAATTGCTGCGACACCCGGAACTCGCATCGGCTTCGGACAAAAGCGGACACAGCGCACTGCTGTATTGTTCCGCATCAGCCCTGGGAAAGCACGAGAAGGAAGCCGCTGACCGCTTCACACGCATCGCGTCGCTGCTCCTTGAGTCCGGCGCTCAACCTGACATAGCGAGTGATTGCGGAGGGCTCGAAGGAATCACTCCGCTGGAGCACACCTGTTGGACGGGAGGCAGTGAGGACATCTTCCACCTTCTGATCCGACACGGAGCCCGGCCAACCACGCGAGCACTATGGGCAGCAGTGGGACACTTCCAGCGACACGGCGATGGACACTACACCCTGGCATCAGAGCTGCTCTCACTCGGACTGGATATCAATGCGTCTGACGGTCGAACCCTCCTCCACACCATCTCTGCGCACGAGGACCTTCGGGGCACACAGTGGCTGATCGACCATGGAGCAGACACGGATGCGCTGGACACTGAAGGAAGGACACCGCTCCACCTTGCAGCTCGTCGAAACAGGGGAACAACAGTCGCTGAAGCACTACTGAAGGCTGGAGCCAGTCTGAACACCGCCGATCACGATGGAAGCACTCCAGAGGACCTTGCCCGACAACACGGACGCACTTGGCTGATCGAATTATTTGAGGAACACCGCGCGAATACCTGACTCACGGTTGGCCACGTTGGAGCAATTGTAGCCCCGTCAAAACGCCCAGGTGAGAATCTCAAACACCTCACGCGATGGAATCGTCCAGCATAGTTCTTACTCAAAGGAACCGGACCAGAAGTTAGCCATTGTCACAAAATCAGGG
>CAVOEZ010000529.1:0-3831 GCA_963694355.1 Latescibacteria bacterium UBA2968
TAGCGCCCTGGAAGCCAACTGGAAGACAATCTCAGACACCGGGTGATAGAGGTTGACACCCATATTCAATTTTGGTAGATTGGTGCGTTTATAAGCCTGATTCAGGCGGGTTTTCCGATATCCAACAGGGGATTTCTGCGGGTGGAAAAGGAGACGATCGCCCTGGTCGGCAGTATAAACCGTGATACGATCTGCACACCGGACGGCGTCCGGATCGAGAGTTACGGAGGGATGCTATATGGCATCCTGTCTCTGATCCAAATGTCGAGCGTCATGGTTTTTCCCGTGGGGGTTGTCGGGGCCGATGTCAAGTCTGCCGTAATGAATTTGCTCGATAAATGGCCGCAGGTAAACCTTTCGGGCCTTCGTTTCACCTCGCAAAAGAATCCACATTGTGTCCTGACCTATGACGAAGCAGGCAACAAGCAGGAAGTGCTGCACGGTGGTGTATCGCCCGTTGAATTCAAGCAGATAGAGCCTTTTCTGGATTGTGGGGCCATCTGTGTGAATTTTATCACCGGGTCTGAGCTGTCTCTGGACACAATGCAGCAGGTGAGAAGCAGCCGTTCGAAGCCCATTTTTATGGATGTGCACAGCTTGACCCTGACCACAGGTGATGGCAACCGAAGATATTTTCGCGTTCCCACGCGATGGGAATCCTGGGTAGCGTGTGCGGATTTCATCCAGTGTAATGAAAAGGAAGCCGTGCTGCTTGCTGGCGAACCCCTGTTGGATGAAGATGCAGTGGGCAGGTTTGGCGAGCGGGTGCTCGCCCTCGGCCCGGTTGGCCTCGTCATCACACGCGGGGGAGGTGGGTCCTGCACAATATTTCGATCCCCGGAGGGTGGAATTACGATCCGTCAGTGTACTGCAAAAAGTGTTGGAGCGGTCGTTGATGAAACCGGGTGCGGAGATGTATTCTTGATGGGCTTCGCCCTGGAATTTCTCAGAACCGGAGATCTTGAAACTGCCAGTACCTTCGCTAACAAGGTCGCTGGCATCAATTGCTGTCTTCGTGGTATCGAGGGAATTGGTCAGATGGGTCGATTCCTGGCTGCCTGAAAACTTGCGCGACAGAGTACAAAGCGAGCACGGTGGCGTAACCTGTATCAGATTTGGAAGGGGTGAATGATGCAACAGTACAATTTTCCCAACAAGCCGAACTTCGAGATCTCAGTGAGTCCGAAGCTGATCTACTACGGTTTGGCGGTTGTGCTCCTGCTCTGGCTTGCCAGTGGCATCTACATTGTTCGTGCTGCCGAGCAGGCCGTAGTACTTCAGTTCGGCCGAGCCATGGGGATATCCGAACCAGGGATTCATTACCACCTTCCGTGGCCTATTGAAACCGTAGAAATCGAGCGGGTGCACGAGGTCAAACGGGTGGAAATAGGATTTCGGACAATCGGCGTAGAGCCGGCTCCACGTTACCAGCCTGTAAGCCGAGAGGCTTCCATGCTCACGGGTGACGAAAACATCGTGAGTGTTGAACTAATTGTTCAGTACAAAATCAGCAATTTGCAAGATTACCTGTTCAATGTGTCCGATGCGAATCATGCCGTCCGGAGCGTTGCAGAAGCTGCACTTCGCCAGGTGGTGGGGAGATCTGCCATCGACGATGCGCTGACCGAGGGTAAGTTCAAGATTCAAACGGAGATCGAGGACCAGATCAAGGAAGTATTCAAGCTCTATGGCATGGGCTTGCAGGTGGAAGCTGTGAAGCTTCAAACTGTGTCCGTGCCCAGGGAAGTGGATCACGCTTTCAAGGACGTTGCCAGCGCGCGAGAAGACAGGGAAAAGCTTCGAAACGAGGCGGAGGCCTACCGGAACGAGGTGATTCCTCACGCCAGAGGAGAAGCCGAGAAGATGCTTCGGGGAGCAGATGCGTATAAGGTCGAGCGCATCAATCGATCCCAGGGAGATGCGGATCGATTCCTCCAGGTATTCAAGGAGTATCAAAACGCTAAAGAAGTTACGGAAACACGTCTGTATCTTGAAACAATGGAAAAAATTCTGCCTAACATTCAGAAGTACGTGGTCGAATCTGATGGAAAAGGAGGCGGCATCCTGAATGTGTTGCAGCACCAGAACATGCCGCGAAAGGGGAAATCACAATGAAGCCAATAATTATCCTGGTTGTGGTGGTGGTTCTGGCGGCTATGGCGGCCGAATCAGTTTTCTTTGTTGTGGATGAGCGGCAGCAGGTTGTGGTTACACGTTTGGGAGAACCCATGAGGACCATCAAAACTCCCGGACTGAAATACAAGGTGCCTTTTATAGAGCAGGTCCACGTTTTTCCGGATCGATTGCTCTATAGCGACGCTGATCCCGCCCCGATCTATACGATGGACAAGAAGAATCTGATCGTAGACAATTTTGCGAGGTGGCGAATTGTAGATCCTTTGAAGTTTCTGAAATCCGTTCAGACGATTCTGGGTGCCCAGTCGAGACTGGACGATATGATCTACGCCGCTGTCCGTGAGGAACTTGGAAAGCGGACGCTCACGGAGATCGTGTCGGGAAATCGTCAGGAAATTATGGATCGCGTCACACAACGATCCATTCAGGACGCTGGAGAACTCGGGATCGAGGTTGTCGATGTTCGGATCAAGCGTGCCGATCTTCCAGAAGAGAACAAGAAAAATGTGTACGATCGCATGCGCGCCGAGCGTGCGCGCCAGGCCAAGGAGTATCGGGCAGAGGGAGAAGAGGCCGCTTTGAAGATCAGGGCCGAGACCGACCTGGCGGTGACGCGACTGACATCGGGAGCCTTCCAGAAGGCCCAGCTCACTCGGGGTGAAGGCGACGCAGAAGCCCTGCGGATATACGCGGATGCCTTCCAGAGGGACCCGAAGTTTTACGAGTTTCAGCGAACACTCGAGGCTTATGAGAAGACCCTCGGAGAAGGTACAGTCATCGTTTTGCCGCTAAGTACTGAGTTCTTCCAGTATCTTGGTACAGGAAAGAAGAAATGAAGCCGCGGTTCAGCCGCTGGTGCGATGCGGCCAAAGCCGCCATCGTGTCGCCTCTTTTCATTTCTCTAGTTGTTTTCCTGCCCAGCTCCCTTTTTGCGGGGGGCTGGGCAGAACTACAGGAGGCAGGTCTGATTCTGAAATTTCAGGAATCTGACCGAACCATGGCCCAACCTCTGCTTTCGGAATTGGAGCGCAGCCGAAAAGAGGTGGCCATGCAGTTGGGTGGGGGAGACGGGCTCGGGATGACGGTGTATTTGACCTCAAATGAAAATACCTTCCAAGAGGTGACAGGCGGACGAATCCCTCATTGGGGGGTCGGTTGCGCGTTCCCTTCAGAAAAGACGATAGTCTTACGCAAATTGCCCGGGCAGCAGGAGGCGCTGATTCAAACAGCTCGCCACGAAATCTCTCACGTTCTGCTGCACCACCTGGTTGATACCAGGGTACCCGTGTGGTTCAATGAGGGAGTTGCAATGTGGGTGTCCGGGGAGTGGCGACTCCAACAGAGCGCAGAGATCTTTTACGCACTTTTCGCAGGTGGCTTCGTTTCTCTGGCCGAAATAGACGATGTCCTCGGTTTTCCCTCGACTCTTGCCAGCCTGGCATACACGGAAAGTCTCCTGGCCGTTACACATTTGATTCACCTGGGTGGCGAAGGCGCTGTCCCAAGAATGATCCAGTCGCTGCGGGTCGGTGGTTCCTTCGAGGATGCACTGCAGGAAGTGACAGGGCTATCTTCCGAAGGATTCGAAGCATCTTGGAAGGGCTACGTGTCGGGGAGATTCAGCCCCGGCGCCCTGATGCTTACCTCGCATGCCCTTTGGTTCTATATGACCTTTTTGGCAATGGGTGTCTATTT
>CAVOEZ010000530.1:0-3830 GCA_963694355.1 Latescibacteria bacterium UBA2968
CGAGGTCCGCAGGTATAAAGAATTTATACTTCGCACCTGTCTTCATCAACTGGAGCCCTTCGGTCCATCCCTTGATCACCCTGTTCAAAGGAAAGGTGGCCGGTTCGTTTCGCTGGTAGGAGCTGTCGAATTCCGATCCATCGAGCAGCGTTCCCCGGTAGTGGACCGTGACTTCATCCGCAGCGCCGGGTGATTTTCCGGACCCTGGATTTAAGACTTTGTATTGCAGACCGCTGGGAAGCTCAACGACGCCATCTTCGGCCTTATTTTTTGTGAGAAATGCTTCCCCTACATCCCTGTTGGCCTGCCCGGATTTCTGGCTGTCTTCCATTTGTTTGGTCATCATTTTCTGTTTGTAAGATTCCATTACCTGCTTGATTTCCGATTCCGTCAGGAGCGTACTGCCACCTTTCAGGACATCGCTGACTCCAGCCGAGAATGCCTCCGGATCAGGATTGATACCCTGCCGTTTCAACCCATTGGCCATGTCCTGCCCGATAGTATACCCCAGGCTGTAGCTGAATTTCTGATCGTCGGTATTCAACTCGATTTCCTTTTTGGGTGCTTCCTGACATCCTGCGATGGCTGCCAGGATCAAAACTATGCCGCACACTCTCATTCTGATCTCCTGTGGAGAAGAGTTCAATGGGTAGGACGGGTCTTTCCCGTCCAGACCCGTGTTCAAGCCACCAGGCGGGCTTCCACTTCTGCCAACACGATCCTGGGGACATCTTCAGGTTTTTCTACTGAATAAACACAAATGTTTGGTGAATCCACAACCGCATTGCGAAACTTCGAGGCCTCTCTTGTGTTGCCCACGTGGACCGCGGTGACCCTGCTTCCGGTATCCAGAAGATAGTCGGTTACCGACTGAAGGTTGGTGATCTGCATATCTGTGATGATGAAGATATCACACGGATGATCGCGGAAACTCCGCAGATCCGGCAGATGAAGGGCCGTTCCGCCTCCGAAATAACGGCAAAGTGCACCATAGATCTTCTTCCTGTCCCGCGTGAAGGGCTGGGTCAGCTGTGAACCCGCGGGTGCATCGCTGAAGTTGTAAACGGCCACCTTGCGGCGCTGGTTCAGATATGCATCTGCCGCACAACCCGCACCCAGAACGGCGTAGGAATGTGCCTCGCACGGGTTGGTCATACTCCCGGAGGAATCGATGATTATGAGGCAATCCGGTGTGCCTTCTCCTTGGCCGTGTGTTTCGCCCTGTTTGCGGTTCCACACCTGGGAAATCCCGGGCAGGATCCGGCCGAAGCTTGTCCAGATATCGATGTCCTGAACAGGTTTCCCCACTTCCCATGGTGTGTGGGAATGGGGATGCAGTCCACCGACTTTCTCCATGGGAACCTTACGAATCGGGAGGTTGTAGGTTCTGGCCTTCTGCATGTAATATAGAAGCTCAGCGTCTGTCGGGATGCCTTTCCCTCTGCCCATTTCTACTTTTGGGAGTTGTTGGGCTTCTTCGAGTTCAGGCCGAAAATCTTCCACCATTGCGCGAAAGGCGTGGAAACCCCGGTTGGAAAACTGCTTGAGTCCTTTTGCAAGTTCATCTTCACCATACTGCAGAATGTTGTGTTCTCCCATAAGTCCATTCCCTGCGGATTCCTGATCCTGTTCAATCTGTTCGATCAGGGGGGCAACGATCCTCGCAAAGAGACGGACGCCCTCAGTCCAGCGTTTTCGATCCAGATAGGGAATGCGGGACAGCCGTGAAACAGTTTCGTCGTCTGCGGAAACCCCAAGATCCATGCCCCATATCTGTTGATAAAGACCCTTCATGATTTGCTGGAGACCGCTGCTGTCTGTTACCCTATAGAGCTCGGGAAGACTGGAATCGCGCTCCTTTACACAATGCGTATCCACCACCACATCCATGAAAAAATCGATCACCTGCTTTACCAGTTTTCCATCCAGGAGTTCCGGTTTTAAAGCGGCATACAACCCGAGGTAGGTATCGAAGTCCCATGGACAAACAGTGTAATGCGCGACGCCATGGTCCAAAAGGGCGCGAACAACGCGCTCCGGCGGGAGGTGGACAGAAAGCGACTCACACAGAGATCTGTTCAGACCGATTCTCATGGATCTGATCTGAACACCCACATCCGATGCCTCGTCCACGACCTCCGGAAGTGGAATCTCGGGGTAAAGGTGGCGTTCTCTTACTTCTGGCCATACCCGTTTGATAATTTGGTTATAGTCCATGGTTATTCACAGTTCTTATGCAGGATATACCTGGCGTGTTCTGTGGAAAATGCGTCCGCCAAGCGGTTTACCAATGCCCTCCATCTTTCCCTGGATGTGGATTTCGCCTTCCACCATTTGCTCTCCTACGAACCGGCCGGCATCTCCATCCACATCGATTCGGCCAGAAACCATTCCAGCGCCAAGGTATCTTCCGACATTCCCTTTTATGTGGAAGCTCCCTCCTTCCATAGAGATTCCGATCAGGTCGTTGAGCTCCCCATCCACGATCAGTGTTTGACCCTGCCGAAGTCGATAACCCAGGAGGGGTATTCGCAGGTCTGCTCCAGGCAGTTTCAGGCTTATCGTAGATGCGTCTGAGGCGTTGCACAGTGCTGAAAGGAATAACCCGAGAGGTCCCATCATCAGGAATTCATCATCATCGGTAGTTACCGCACGCAGACAGAAGGCTTCTATGTCACCCGCCTCACATGGTAAGCCTTCTACGATTCGCCGGGCACGCTCAGATATTCTTGCAATGGTGTCCCCATCCGGCTGGAACAGTCCGTCAGGAGATTCGTCCGTAATGAGCTGTTTGTAGGCATTGGCGAGCCGTTCTACCGCCGAGTCGTGGGCTTCCAGAATTCGGTCCAGCGGGATTTCATTCTCCCCAGTATTTCCGAAGGAGCTGAATTCTGAAAACGGATTTCTGGAAATCAGAGGCATCCATCTGGCAGCCCGCTCCATTTCCCACACAGGGACTCCGTCTTGCTCTGTGGCTGGTGCTTGGAATTCCTGGAAAGCGCGTTTCATATGTTGTGATCCGGTTGGTCAGTTCGATAGAACGGGTCTGGGCGTTTCGACGCCGAGGTCGCGCATGATTTCTGAGTAAATGGGATGATCGCCTTCGGTCGGTTTCAGGTTTTCACCGTTGAATATCCTGCAAGCGACCCCTAGAGCGGACTTTATGCGATCGGCCTGTTCCTGATACCTCCTGTATACTTCCCTTGTAGCCTGTTTTGCGCGATGGATGGGGATGATCTCGGTACGGATACCTACATCGTCCAATACATCCAGGTCGTCCCGCCACTGGATCCTGTGGGCGGCGGCGTAAGGAATCACCGTCCGGATGTGTTCCACATCTACACTTGTATCGCCAAGGAGCCACGCAAGGCATTGTGCGTATCGCCGCACGGACATTGGAAATCTGTTGGATGGACATGTGCGTACTTCATAGCAGAGGTATCCCGTGTAGTGACACCCTTCGCCACAGATTTCGTTTGAGCGCTTCTGCCCATGTTTACAGCAAAATGAGAGCTCGGCAAGCAGGGTTCGCATCAGCGCGTTGGCATCCTCATCGAAAGATAGGGAAGAGAAGTCTGTTCGGATGGTCTTGCGATCGGTCGCGCCCAGTGTAGGTACACCCAGTTTCTTTTCGAGAGAAAGCCCGTAGGCGTTGCAGATTTGTTCGATTTCACTTTCAATGCCCTGTTTCGCCAGAAGTGTCTGGAGGGCCTTTTCCTGTTCCGGATCTCTCAGCAGGCCGTAGGTTGGTTCTTCCCTGCCGATCATCCAGGAGATATTCGGTCCCGGATGCTTCGATTCGACCATCACGTCGAACCTGTCCAGCAGAG
>CAVOEZ010000531.1:0-3828 GCA_963694355.1 Latescibacteria bacterium UBA2968
TGTAAGGAAGTATGTCAAGCCGGCGATTTCTTCAGGTTCACCGTAGCGTGCCTGTGGGATCAGTTTCAGGTAATCGTCGAGGGCTTTTTGATCGGCCAGCAGATCGTCGTTCGCCGTTGTGTTGATCACGCCAGGACAGATCGCATTTACGCATATGCCCTTCGATGCGAATTCACCGGCTGCCGTTCGAGTAAGCGCCACAAGGGCCGCTTTGGATGAATCGTAGGCGGCCGAACCCATGCTGGATACCATGGCATTGCGAGAGGCGATGTTGACGATGGTTCCACGCCCGGCACCAAGCATCACGGGTGCGATTTCACGAATCAGCAAAAAGGGTGCGGTCACATTGATCCGGAATATGTGTTCCCAGGTGTCTTCGGTTATTTTTACAATCGGCTCATAATGCCAAGCTCCAGCATTGTTCACAAGAATGGAGATGGGACCGTTTTCCAATACGAGTCGCTCGATGAGCGAGGGAATTTCGGAGGTATCACCGAGATCGAATACGGCAGGGATGATCGGCATTTCATCCGACAGCAGACGCAAATCTTTTTCAGATCTGTCCAGTGCGATGACTGTGAGTCCTTCTTCGTGAAATCGTCTGGCGATCGCCCGGCCAATTCCGCTGGCGGCGCCCGTCACGAGCGCGATGTCTGGTTCGGTGTCTTCCATAATGAGTTCAGATTTTCAGAAAAAAGTTACAGCCACCCCGCCACGGTCCACATCGCGCTGAGCCTTCCATATCTGGCATCCAGCAATCGCTCAGCATCCTCAACCGGGTCGCCGCCGTAGATGCGGATAAATTCGTCGCGAATCTGTTTTTCCAATTCAGTCGTTTCGACGATGGGAAGGTCTATCCACTCGCCATTTCGTCCTGCGCTTTCTCTCACCGCAACCCACATTTCGTAATCCAGCCGAGCGCCGGACATACCGTATACGGGATCCGTGTCCTTTGTGACCGCGGTATGCAGACTTTCGAGAATCGCGGCTTTGGCCACATCATCACTTTGACTGATCTGGAATTCCTTGTAGGGATTCTCCCAGCGTATCACCGGGTCCGTGTTGACACTCACGGCGGACAGTACCTTTTCGCCATTTATCTGCTCGTACTCTTCTTCGATAATATGCGTTTCCCTGCCGCCATCCTTGTAGAGAACCAGTTGATCGTCTGACAGATAGCCGTCTGTTCCTTCAATATCCCAATGGAATCCTTGTTTTGCGCCAGGAGACGTGGGCATTTCATAGATGCAGGATACATTGTTTTCGAATTCTATGATCCCGCTTTCCCACCATCGCGTGGTTTCATCGACACCCCCATAGTTCTTGTAGGGTTTCACCCGGGGTGCCTGTGCATATCCTTGTGCTCGAATTGGCGAGCGGCCAATGATCATCCGGATCGCATTCAGGCCGTGGTAACTTCCTGCGGGATAGGACAGGCGGGCGTGGTTGAGTTCTCCGAGCAGTCCATTCCGAACGATTTTTTGCTTGAGCCGCTCCTTTGGCCACAGCCACACATTTTCGGCAATCTCCCACTTGAGCCCTTTCTCTTCTGTTGCTCGATGAATCGCATCACCCATATCCAGGGTGAGGGCATAGGGGATTTCGGTGATCAGATGACAACCGTGCTTTATGGCGTTCAGCGCTACGACGGTTTGTCCATCCGTAGGTACCAACACGAAGAGAACATCTGGTTTCTCCTCGGTGAGCATTTGGGTGACATCAGAATACAACGCATCTATACCAAACAGTTTTCCGGCAGTCTGCAGCGCAGTCGCACCGGCGTCACACAACGCGCACAGGTCATACAGATGCTCGAGTTTCTTGATGGTCGACAGATATCCACGCGCTCTCGAGCCCTCTTCGGCACCCACGCCGACGACTGCCAAACGAAGTCTTGTCATCGAAAATCCTCAAGTAAGAAAAAGCTATACACCAGAAAATGCAGAGAAGCCTCCGTCGACAGGAATCACGACTCCCGTGACGAATGCCGATGCAGGGGAGGCCAGCCAAACCACGGCACCCGCCAGATCGGCAGGATCGCCCAGACGACCCATGGGGGTGTGGGTGACAATGGTTTCTCCTCTGGCGGTGAGTTCATCGGATTCGGATTCAAGGAGGAGGTAGCGATTCTGATCGGTAAGGAAGAAGCCTGGCGCGATGGCATTGACACGAAGATTCGACGTGTACTCCTGAGCGATGTGGACCGCGAGCCATTGTGTGAAATTACTGACTGCGGCCTTGGCTGCCGAGTATGCCGGAATCCGGGTCAGTGGTCGAAAGGCGTTCATTGAAGAGGTGTTGATGATGCTGCCACCCGCTTCGTTATCGACCATTACTTCAGCGAAGACCTGGGACGGAAGGAAGGCGCCAGCGAACAGATTGATGGCCACCGTCTTTTCCATGGCCTCGAGAGGGATATCGAAGAAGGATTGTTCGGTGGAGGTACTTGCCTCCGAGAGATTGCCTCCGGCAAGATTTACAAGGATGTCTATCCCGGGATGCGTTTCCAGGATCGTGTCTCTCGTCTCGATCAGTGAGGTTTTCGAGAGGGCGTCGACCTCGTATGCGCGGCCTGTTCCACCCAAAGAACAGATCTGGTCAACGGTGAGGCTCGCTTTTTCGGCGGAAAGATCACAAACAGCTATTTCGGCCCCTGCATCGCTCAGGCCCTTGGCAACGGCGGTGCCGATAGCCCCTCCACCGCCAACGAGGACCGCAAGTTTTCCTTCGAGCGAAAATGGATGTTGTGATTTTCCCATTTCTCAGGAATGATCCTCCGCGCGGTCCTGGGGATCGTAACCGATCGTTTCTCTTGCGTGTTCGATATCGACCCAGCGGTATTTGTTGTCTGAAAGTCCGTAGAAGATGTCGTATCTCAGGTTCTCAGGTGCGTTGATGCAGCACTCGGTGATCTGGGCGATATCTCTCTGGCTGCACCAGACGTCACCTGAGTTCGGATTCGGTGGACGGTCTTCGGCGACTACCCAGCCAATCCGGAGGCAAAGGCAGGAGAGCCCGTGAATATCGGAATAGATTCGGGCGAGTCCTTCCCCCCACACCTTGCTGGATGCGTAAATGTTCATGGGTCTTGTGGGCCAGTCTTTCCTCACAATCGGCAATGGGTCAGGAAGCGCATCGTAATTGCCCTGGGCGATTGACTGGTAGGGCTCTTCTGTTCGATAGCCTGACGAGGCCTGTATGGAGCTGGCTGAAACAATTCGCTTAACCCCGGCGAGTCGACAGGCCTCGAATACGTTGTATGCGCCGATGATGTTGCTGTTGAGCACGCTGTCCCAACCGCCGGCTCCACTGGGATCGGCGGCCATGTGGATCACCACATCGATGCCACTAAAAATCTTTGTGAGCTGATCCAGGTCCGACATGTCGGAGAGGGTAAATCGTTCATCAGGAATATCCAGGGACCTGCCGTCAGGAACCCTGTCCGAAGGCAGTCTCCGTCTCGCCAGGGCGTGCAGTTCATATTCGCCTGGTTTCGATGCGAGTCGGTTGTAGATCGCTCCCGCGATGAGGCCATATACTCCGGTGATTAAAACTCGCTTGATTGACATTGTGGATTCCCGTCAGATTAGAATTCGATCGATTTCAGCTGGATGGCATATCTTCGCCCCGGTCCTGTGGGACGAAGCCAACAGATTCCCTGGCGTGCTCGATGTCCACCCACCGGTATTTGTTGTTGGAGACGCCGTACAGAATGTCGAAGCGGAGGTCGTCATCGGCTTCGATGGACTTTTCCACGAGCTGCACAATGTCTCTCTGGCTGCACCAGACAGCCCCGACCTCGGGGAGATAGGGTCTGTCCTCGGCGTT
>CAVOEZ010000532.1:0-3828 GCA_963694355.1 Latescibacteria bacterium UBA2968
TTGGTCGAGTTATCTATAGCCACATTTCCTCGAAATCTCTGGTTGTCGGGTCTGAAGACTCGAATCTTCTGTGATCCTGCTCTTGGCTTGGGTGAAGACGGGTGGCTCTGTGCCCTCTGTGAGCCGCCGAAGGCGGCATTCTGTGTATTCTGTGATCCCGCTTTTTACTCAAAACGACCCTTCACCGATTTAGACAGAGTGGTTCCACGAAAGGTTACAACGTTTCAACCAGGAAGGAAACTGCCATTGCGGGAGTGAGTCAGAGAGTTTACATATCTGCATGTTATTATCGATGGCCCTGCGATCCTGATTCTTACTTTCGACCTGCCTTCGCCTTGATATGCGGACTGAGAACCTCGTGAACCTGCTTGTTCATGTCGAATGACAACAAGTTCAACTTGATAGAATTCTCTGTCGCATCTGTCAGAACGATCTCGACCAAATTGGGCTTGATATCCACAGTCTCGATCTGATCCCAATTAAGTTCCTGGGGTGACTTGTAGTAGCTTTGTCTCAACCGGATGCCGTCTTCTCGCATCAAAATATGAGGTCGCCGCTCTGGTTTCGAAAGAATGATACTGGCAAATACCATAGCCACTACCAGAAGCCCCGAGAGAATCAACGTCACCAATCCGTGTGTTTCCCAACCTGGGCTGTTGTACCCTCTGACGCCATTGACCAAACTCGTGATCAGAATTGCAAATGCAGCCCCCCAGTACATTTTGCTCCGTCGGAGATCGCCTTCATCGAGATAAACGATTTGATTGTCCACGAAATCCCCCTAACAACTCTGCACATTCTGTGAGCCACCGCAGGAGGCATTCTGCGCTTTCTGTGATCCTGCTTCTGGCTCTTGCTCCCCTCTGCGTCCTCCGTGAGCCGCCGCAGGCGGCATCTGTGTTATCTGTGATCCTGCTTCTGGCTTTGGCTCCACTCTGTGTCCTCTGTGCTCCTGCCTCACTCTGTGCCCTCTGTGAGCCGCCAAAGGCGGCATCTGTGCATTCTGTGATCCAGCTTTTCCTTCTGCTTCCGCTCTTCCCTTTTCAGTCCTCACCCAGCAATAATACTCCCCGTGCACATTCGCCTCTCCCTTAAGCCCCTCATCGAGCCGATCGAGATTCTCCGATCGGACGAATGCACCTGCATTCAAACGACCCTCTGGCAGCACCCTGTCGCGGGCGCAATTGACAATGGCCTTCTGGGCTTCCAGAGAGCCGGAGGTGAGCCCTTCGATCCACAATCCCCGGTATGTCAGCGTATCGACTGGAATTAGATTCACCTCGCCGGGTAGGGTACCGGTTGAATCTCCAACCTTTGGATTCCAGAGATTCAGCAAATAGATGTGGTGGTCTGACTTGAATCCTTCTGCTTCGAATATCCTCTGACTCGCGTGGTTGTCCGTCCGCACAAACGACCTGGAGTAAGCCGCGCCTCTGCTGGAGGCTCCTTCTTTCGCGAATCGTAGGAGACTCTTGCCGAGCCCTATCCCCTGGGCTTTCCGTTTGACCGCGATCAGATCGATTTCCCATCGTGGGCGCTCATCCAAATCCACCGTGGCGAATGCAGACACGAAACCGGCGACCTCCTGATCAACCTCAGCGACCCAGACGCCGCATTCATCTGAAGAAAGATGCGATGCAAAGGTTTCTCTTTCCAGGTGTTGTCCCCAGACATCGCGCAGCACATCATCGATCGCATCACCATCACCCGGAGTTGCGCACCTGATACGGGTCAACTGTCTTGATCTCCTGACCGTGCGTTCAGCTCTCCCAGCGAGTGGTTTCCACTGCCGTAGAGCCAGGTTTCCATATTCTTTTTGATCCTCTCCCATTCCGAATCGATAATGGAAAACCAGGCAGTGTCTCTGCTTCGCTCCTTCACGATCATATGGTTACGGAATATGCCCTCGAACCTGAACCCGAGGCGAAGAGCCGCCGACCTCGACCGCGCATTGAGGGAATCGCACTTCCATTCCACCCGCCGGTACCGCAGCCGGTCGAATGCCTCACAAAGCATCAGATAGATCGCCTCTGTGTTCACTCTGGTTCGTTGTGCTTCCGGCCCATACCAGATATGACCCAACTCAACTCTCCGCATATCTGGAATAATGTTCAGAAAACTGACCATCCCTACAGGGCGTTTGACATCCCTCTTGTGCACAGTCAAAAAGGTCGGTTCTGTGGTCACGCTTTTTTCGGCCAGCCAGATCTTCATTACACCCAAGCTGCCGAACGGACCATATCCCATATAGGTCCAGAGCGACTCCTTTTCGGCGGTGCCGTGTGAGCACTCGAAAAGATGCTGCACGTCCGATTCAGAGTCGACCGGGGCGAGCCTTATGAATTGTCCGTCGTACTCCCCGCATCGAGGAAATGCGTGAGACGAACCTTCTTCCTCGGGTTGCCCAACCGGTAGATCTTGAGCGCTCAAAACTGAATACCTCCTGGGATTCGCGGATCCCGTCATTGACTTCGGAATCCTGCTATCGACCCTCATCAAGTGGTACCTATCAGCTGATTGATTGCCTCCGCACCGAGAGACCCTAAGTTTCGTAGTTCTGGCCAAAGGCAATCACGTGACCGTCGGGATCCCCTATGGCGAATTCCTTCATGTCATAATCTTCCTGAATGCACGGCTCATACACGATTTCGGCGCCCTTGTCCCGGAATTGGGCAAAAAGTGAATCCGCGTCCTGGATCCAGATATACGCATCCCATTCGCCACCCCGCTTGCGAATAGGAATCACCTCTTCCTCTGCCTTCACCTGGTTGAGCATGAAGACGAAACCATCGCGCGAAGGCATCGCGAACGTTGGCGGCTCCCCCCAGACCTTTGGCATATTGAATCCCAGGACTTCGTGATAGTACTTCAGCGACGCCTGCAAGTTCTTGACCATGAAGTAGGGTGCAGTTCCCTTTATCTGCTTGCTGTCCGGATCCAAGCTCATCAGCTCCTCCAATCTATGTATTCACCGTCCTGTTTCCACTTCAATTGCCTTTGCCCAGAGCCCCCCGTACGTTCGAGCCTGTCGAGAACCGGTAATCACCAAACCGGAATCCATCCTGGCGAGTCCCCGCTCCTGTTCCCTTACCTAACTTGCTTCATTCGAAATGGCTCCCTTAGGCGGTCGGTACATCTCCTGCAGGTGGATACAACGCTTCCAGCTTTGCCGCTATCTCGTCTGACACGTCAATATCGGCCGCCTTGAGATTTTCCTCGAGCTGCCGAACACGGGTCGCGCCAATGATCACACTCGTCACCTCCGGTCGCCTCAGACACCACGCCATAGAGAGCTGCGCAGCGGTCACACCCATTTCCTCTGCAATCTTTACCAGTTCCTGTCCTTTGACTTTGTTCTCTTCGGTCCAATAGAGATCCTTGATAATCGCATTCTGATCCGGGTCGGCTGCCCGGGTGCCTTCAGGTGCATCCTCGCCCGGCAGATACTTCCCCGTTACCATTCCGTGGGCCAAAGGTGAAAAGACCACGTTCCCGATCCCCTCGTTCGCGGTCGTTGGGAACACCTCAGGCTCGGGATACCGGTAGAGCAAGTTGTAGCGTGGTTCATTGACACCAATTGGGCGTGCGTTGATCCGCCGCGCAACCGCCTGAGCCTTCACCATATCCTGAGGTGACCACTCGCTCACACCCCAGTAGAGGATCTTCCCTTGCCTGGCTAGATCTTCCATGGCTCGAATGGTTTCCTCCAGGGGTACGCTGGGATCCGGACGATGGCACATGTAGATATCCAGGTAGTCCATGCCCAGCCGATCCAAACTCGCATGGCATTGCTCGAAGATATGCTTCGCGGACAGTCCCCGGTCGTTT